>CAYWTU010000637.1:0-3328 GCA_964461275.1 uncultured Pirellulales bacterium
TTCAGATCGTTCCACACGACGCCGCTGACGCTGGTCGGCAAGTGCTGGTAGTTGGCAAAATCGACCGTGGTGGTGGTAAACGCTGAGACGGTTGCAAGATAGCTCGCTGCATAACCCAGCGTCGGCTCCCAATCGGCTGGCAGAACCTCCGCCACGTGGTGGTCGCCAACCGCCAGCCCCGCGAACGAATAGGCGCCGTTCGCGTCGGTCGTCGTGCTGGTTTCGCCGGCGTCCAACGTGCCGTCGTCATCCGCGTCCAGATAGACCGTCCAACCGGCGATGACGGGATCGACGAAAACTTCCAATTCTGCATCGTAGTCGCGGATGCCGTTGAAGTTCAGATCGTTCCACACCAAGCCGGCGATTGTGCCGACAGGCGTGACGCTGCCAAAGTGATTCAAGAATTCCACTTTGGTCTCGTCGTCGTCGATCACGGTGGCGTTGACGAGGATCGGCGATGTGGGAGTCCAACCGGCCTGCGGAATTTCGCGGACGCGGTAGTTCCCGGCCGTCAGCCCCAAGAACTCAAATTGGCCGTCGACGTCGGTGACGCGAATCGGCTCGCCCGCTTGATACGTGCCATTCGAATTGATGTCCAGAAATACGGCCCAGCCTGGCAGGCCATCGTCGCCCGGGTCATCGACGCCGTTGGCGTTGACGTCTTCCATAACCTTCCCCACCAGGTCGCCGGCCAACAATCGGCGGATTTCCAACGGTTCGAACGACAGGCGATGGCCGCTGCGGACGCGGGCGCGTTTGGTGAGCGATCGGCGTTTGGATGGAAGACCGTCATGAAGAAACGACCGCAGCATGATGGCGCCCTCGGTTAAGTGGACTTCGCCGACCAAAGAAGCAAAGAACTTCCTGGCCGCATTGAAGATTACGGAACCGCAGGCCGGGAGTCTGTCGGGGTTTCTACTGAATCTGCGCAAATGCGCCGCCTTGTTCGACGGCGGGCATGCAGGAACCCCCGCGCAAGAGGTACGTCAACGCCTGGATTCGCGCAGGGGATTCACGGCAGCGATGTTGAGCGCCGCTGCGCGCGAGCAATGTCACGGCGCCAATTCACGGCGCTCGCTCACGGCGGCGATTGCCGCGGCGCGTCGAGGTCCAAGGGTTCACGATTAGGATCGAGAATGCCCACCGACAAGCTGTACCTTACGACGTCGGCGCGATTCGTAAGGTGCAGCTTTTCCATGAGCCGCGAGCGATACGTCTCCACGGTTTTGACGCTTAGGAAGAGCCGCTTGGCGATTTCCTGGTTCGTCAGGCCGTAGGCCAACAGCTCGAGCACCTGCCGCTCGCGCTCGCTGAGCCGCTGTTCGTCCACAGGCTCACCCACGGCCAGGCGCGTCGGGTCGTCGAACGCCAAATCGACATAGGTTCGTCCCGCCGCCAGTTCCCGGATGGCGGCAACCAGTTCTTCGTCGGCCGCACTCTTGAGCAAGTACCCGTGACAACCGGCGGCCATGGCGGCGCGCAAATAAGCCGCGTCGCTGTGCATGGTCAACACCAGGACGCGCATTTTCGGGCACGCTTGGCGCAGCGACGGCAACGCCTGCAAGGCGGGCGTGCCGCGCATCGAAAGGTCCAACGTCAGCACGTCGGGCTGCAACTCGCGACATTTCTCCAGGGCCGATTGTGCGCTGTCGGCCTCGCCCAAGACTTCGATACCGGCTTGGGCTTCCATCAACAACCGCAGCCCGGATCGTACGATGGCGTGATCGTCGGCTATTAACACGCGAATCGGGCTCATACGCTTGTCCGCAACAGGGGAATCGTGACGCGCACCGTGGTGCCTTGGCCGGGCGCCGAAGCAATCTGAAGCTCGCCGTGCAGCAGGATCGCTCGCTCTCGCATTCCGGGCAGCCCCAATCCCTCGCTGGCGTCGGCGGCGCTCGGAAGGCCGCGCCCGTCGTCCGAGACAATGAGGCTCACCTCTTGGTCGCCGCACGTCAACCCCACTTGAACGCGGCTTGCGCCGGAATGCTTCAGCGCGTTGCTGACCGCTTCTTGCGCAATCCGGTAGACCGCGGTTTCAATGTCCTCCGGCAGCCGTTGTTGGGGTGCATGCTCGATGCTCAATTCCACTTGGAGCAACCCGGTCTGGCGAACATCGGCCACCAATCGTTCGAGCGCCGGGACCAGCCCAATGTCGTCCAAGACGCTGGGCCTCAGCCCATGCGATAGCCCACGCACCTCCTGAACCGTCTCGCCCACAATTCGCCGCATGTCTTCCAAAGCCAGCCGACAATGTTCGTCGGTCAGTGTTTTCGCCTGTGCCTGCATCCGCATCAGCAGCGTCACCAATTGCTGGCCGATGCCGTCGTGAAGTTCGCTGGCAATCCGGCGTCGCTCCGCCTCTTGGGCCGAAAACAGCCCTTTCAACAACCGATCGCGGGCCTCCAGGCCGGCATGCACTTCGGCCGTCCGTTCGGCCACGCGAACTTCGAGATCGGAATTCGCCTGCGCCAGCGCCGCCGCGGTCCGCCGCTGTTCGTGCAAGCTGCGCAGGCCATACCAGGCCGCTCCCAAAACCATCACCATCAACAGGGCCGCGATCACCCGTTCGAGGCGATGCAGCGCGTCGATGGCCGCTTGGTGGCGCGCGTACAGCTCTACCTTGACTGCGGTCACCCTGGCGCCCATCGAGCTGGTTTGACCGATGAGCCCCAATAGCTGGCGGTCCATGACCGCCATCATTCGGGCGGCCTCTTCCCGCGAACCCGCGTCAAAGGCGTCCAACACCGCCTGGCACGTGTCAGCCATCCGTTGAGCGTTCGCGATGGCGTCGTCGAGTTCGTCGAGCAATCGGGCCACGGCAACGTGATCGTGCTGGCGCGACAGCCTGGCGCCTAGGTTCGCGGCATGGCCGGAAAACTCGGCGGTTGCCGCTCGCAGGCGCGAAGATTCTCGATTGGCGTTCTCGGACTCGAAGATATCGTTACCCGGCGCATTTACCTCCGACGCCAACCGACCGAGGAGCGTGAAGTCATCGTGGATTTCGGCCCACTCTTGGCGGACGCGAAAGAACTCCGCGGATTGCCGCGCGAGCCGACCCGTAAGGTACAGGCTGCCGGAAACCGTGGCTAAGTCCAGCGCGGCCAGCAGGAGATAGGCGTGATACCAGCGGAGCTTGATCCGCACGATGGGGCACTTCTTGAAAGGTGTGTTGTCGTTGCGCCAACGCAATGGACGGCGCGATGTTTCCGACCAGCGGCGCCAGGGCCTTATAAACGCCGACCAACAACCTTCTCGGCTGGCTGGAATCACTGGGAGTTAGAGGCGGTTGTCCGGTTGTTGGGCGGCCCTTTACCGTACCACCGGG
>CAYWTU010000638.1:0-3323 GCA_964461275.1 uncultured Pirellulales bacterium
AGCCCCGAGCAAAGGGCCAATGGCCGTTGGGCGCCGGTACAGGACCTGGGGGCGCCACCCAACCTGGCCGCCAGTTTCCCGGACTCCACAGCGGAGCCGAGCAACCCACCCGGCGTGAATGGAACTCTGATTGGGGCCCAGCTTGGCGGTTCCGCGCTCGCCAAGCCCTGGGAGGCGTTGGGCGCGGACGGTGAGGGCGGCGTCCGCACTCACCGCGTGGCCGACGGCGACACGCTCTCCAAGTTGGCGCAGCGCTACCTGGGCTCCGGCGCCCGCTACCTGGAGATCTTCGAGTTCAACCGCGGCACGTTGCAGACGCCGAATGTGCTGCCGATCGGCGCGACGCTGCGGATACCACCGCGCGACGCATCGCCCGGGGCGGGACCCATCGAGTCCGCGGAGGGCGGCGTTCCGAACGGTTCGGACGACGCTCCTAAGCCGTTGGCGCCCATTCAGCCGGGAGCGCTGTTTTCCAATGGAGTCAGTTCGTTCGACCAGCGAACGTATCGGGTGCAGACCGCGGACACCTTGGCGTCCATCGCCAAGCGTTTCTACGGCGACTCCAATCGGTATCCAGAACTGCTCGCGGCCAATCGGGACCGAATCCACAGTGCCGAAGACATTCACGAAGGTTTGCTGCTCGTAATTCCTTGAACGGGTGATGCCATGAAGTGACGACGCACAACACGACGGCCGCAGCGGCGGTGCGGGACGGCTGGAAAACTCAGCCGGCGTTCCACGAACTGATCCGCTGCGGCTCTGAAAAACCCCCTCTCCGGTTCGGCGCTGCCAGCCGGATTCCCTGCCGCGCCGCGCGTGTCGCCCCTTGGGCCGCACGCGCGGCGCGTTCATTTTGCGGCGCCTCGCCCCCCGACGAACCGACAATTTCGCCGTCTGAAGGCCCGGCTACGTTGCTTTTCGGCAACATCGCCCCCCCCGCCCCGGGATCCAAGCGCCGGCGGGCAGGCGACGCGCCCCCGTTTCGGCGGGGCGTAACCTACGTTTAAGAGTCCAACGAACAACCTCCTAGGGTGCCCTGGAATCGACGGGCGTTAGCGGTCCGTTGTCAGGTTGTTTGGCGGCCTTTGAGCAGCCCGGGGTGTCGTCGCCCATGGTCCAGTAGTCGGCCGGTTCACGGGCAGCCGGTTCGCGATTGTCCTGACAGTTGTATGCCTTCATGATCCCTTCTAGTCCGCTCGATTATTCGCCGGTCCCGCCGTTGTCCGAACAGGGCGCCGTTGTCCACGCGCCTCTCGCGGCGGCATCGGCCACCGCCGTCACCCGCGTCTTACACGTCATCAATGGCGATCAATACGCTGGCGCCGAACGGGTGCAAGACCTGCTCGCGCTGCAACTGGCCGAGCACGGGTTTGAAGTTGGATTCGCCGCCCTCAAGCCGGGCCAATTCGCCGAGCAGCGACGTTGCCGCCACAACGTAGTGGTCGATCTGCCGATGGGCAGCCGGTACGACCTCCGGCCGGTTCAATTCGTCGTCGAGCTCATTCGCGCCGGCAACTACAGGCTGGTGCATACCCATTCACCGCGTTCGCTGCTCATCGGCCGAATGGCGTCGCTGTTGGCCAAACTGCCTCACGTCCATCACGTGCATAGCCCGACGGTCCGCGACACCACGGCCCGCTGGTCGAGTCGCCGCAACGCCGCCGTCGAGAAGCTGGGGCTGTGCGGCGTCGAGCGGATCATCACCGTCTCGCAAAGCCTGTCGTATCACATGCGCTCGCAGGGTTTCGCCGACGAGACGCTGGCCGTCGTGCCCAATGGCGTACCCGTCTTGGGTCCGCTGCCCGAGCGCCCCGTCCCGGGCGACGTTTGGACGCTGGGCGTGGTGGCGCTATTCCGACCGCGTAAGGGGCTGGAAACGCTGATTGAGGCCCTGTCGGTTTTGAGGCGCGGCGGCCGACCGGTGCGGCTGCGGGCCATCGGCGGTTTCGAAACGCCCGAGTACGAAGCGCACGTCAAGGGTCTCGTGGCGCAACATGGCCTGGAGCCGCTGATCGAATGGACCGGTTTCGTGCGCGACGTGAACGCTCAACTGCGCACGCTAGACCTGTTCGTCTTGCCCAGCCTGTTCGGAGAAGGACTGCCCATGGTGGTGCTCGAGGCAATGGCCTCGGGCGTGCCCATCGTGGCCACGCAAGTGGAAGGCATTCCCGAGGCGATCCGCAGCGACGTCGACGGCGTGCTGGCCCGTCCGGGCGACGCCAACGACCTGGCCCGCGCCATCACCCGGTTCATCACCGGCGAAGTCTCGTGGGATGCGCTGCGTCGCTCGGCCCATGCCCGGCAGGCGGCGCACTTTTCCGATCGCAGCATGGCGTCCGGCGTGGCAGAGGTGTATCGCCAAATACTTGGCGGCGCCGCGAAGACCGAAGGGATCGCCCCCACCGTGGGGCGCTACCTGTTGCAGAAACTTGTGGGAGCTAGCGCCGATGAGCACGCTTGACAACCCGATGCTGACTCCCGGCGCCATCGACAGCGGGTTCCCCATCGTCGCCCCGCCGATCGACACGTTGACAACAGACCACCGCACACAGGCCGCCGCCGTCGCACGCACCCCGGCGCTGCGCGTCGCGGGCGATCCGAACTACCTCGCTGGCAAGCGCGCGTTCGACGTCGCCGTGGCGACGGCGCTGGTGGCGCTGACCGCGCCGGTGTGGCTAGGACTTGGCGTGGCTTGGGTCTGCGGCGCTCGTCCGTTCGCCGCGGCGCCGCAGCTCGGCCGCAACCGCCGCGCGTTTGGTCGCCATCGATTGCGGGACGTTTTCGGAAATGGTCTGGCCGCACGATTGTGGCGCAAACTGGCTGGCCTGCCTGCGCTGTGGAACATACTTCGCGGCGACCTGTCGTTTGTCGGGCCACGGCCGATCGCCCCCGGCGAGCTGCGCCGCGTCGCGCCGCAACAAACGCTGCGGTTTCGCGTCTTGCCGGGATTGATCTGCGTCCATTGGCTGCGGCAACGGGCGAACATCGACTACGCCCACGAATTCGACGCCGATCTGGAGTATGTCCGCACCCGCTGCTGGCGCAAGGACCTGGGCATCTTACTGCGAGCGCTGCCGGCGTTGGCCTATGGCGACCGCGGCCAAAAGTTCAGCGACACGCTGACCATCTCCGGCGTCCCGTTGGTCAACACAACTATGGACGACGCACTGTACCGTATCTTGCGACTGGCGCGCGGCGTCACGCCAACGCAGGTCTGCTTCGTCAATGCCGACTGCGTCAACATCGCCCACCGCAATGCCACGTATCGTCAGACGCTAAGCAACTGCCGTTGGAACTTTGGCGACGGAATCGTGATCAAGTTG
>CAYWTU010000639.1:0-3316 GCA_964461275.1 uncultured Pirellulales bacterium
CAGCCTAAACAAATGATCGAATTCGGTGACCGCCCCGGCGCCGACGCGGTGATTGCGCTCCAACTCTTGAATCGTGGACAACAACCGCACGGTTTCGTTGAGCAGCCCCAAGCGAGGCAGGCCGGCCAACAGTTCACGAAGAACGTGATACAAGGCCTGCGAGTTGGCTACTTTGACCGGTTGCCCTCCCTTGCCCAGCGGCAAATACAACAGCGGTTGATCGCTGGTGGCCTCGAGCAGACGGTCCAGTCCTAGACAGACCAGGGGCAAGTCGCCGCGCTGCATGGCCCGCAAAAGCTCCACCGCGCGGTGTTCCCAATGGGGCAACTCGGCGGGAATTTCCAGTTCCACCGAGGCGGCCAGGATGGCCCGCGCGGCCGCCGCCGTTTCGCCAAACGTTTGCACGATGCGGTCCAGGAGCAATTGCTTGGTGCGGCTGCGGCGCTCAAATTCGACGAGCGAGTCGGTGGTCCCCTTGGGCGCGGGAAGCTGGTGCTGTTGGACCTGTTCCCAGAATGCGAGCAGTCGCCGGCGGTTCTCCAGGGCCTGGGTCAGCCAGCCGCGCAGCACGTCCCCATCGACCGCCGCAGCGTGTTGAGCGCCGATCGCCGAACAGCTCAAACGCCACTGGCGGCTCAACGTTCGCAGGAAGGCCAACCGGCTGGCCAGCCTCTGCGACTCGTTGAGCAAAAGGTCGTCCGTGTCCTCCGAACCGTGCTCCAGCGTCGAGCCGTCGTGGCCGTCGGCCGTGCTGTCACGGTAGGCGACGTCTTCGTAGGCGGCGCGGAACAGGTTTCCGTCGTCGTCCTCGTCCTCATCCCCGCCCTCCGCGTCGGCTTGGTCGCCGTTGAACAGCGAATCAAGCTCGGCTTCGTGTTGCTGCTCGTCGGCCGGGCGCGGCGGGCGCTTGGCCGAGGTTTCCAGCCGCGGCGCCTCCCAGTACTCGTCGGCGTTGGCCTCCAGATAGTCGAAGTACTTGTACACCAGCGACCAGACCTGGGCGGGGTCGATGGCGGGGGGTTCGGCCCGCGGGGGGTCGTCGTTAAAGCCGTTGGCCACCGGCAGGCTCAGCACCTGACGGATCCAGCGGAGCGCCAGCTCGTGGTACGAAAAATCCTCCTGCACCAACTGAATCGCGTCGGCTTGGCTGAGCCAATTCATCAACAGCGCCATGGCGGCCACGTGATCGCGCTTGTCCAGAAGCGCTCGGACCACCAAGGCGTAGGCCTTGGGCGAGTGAAAATCGACGACGTGCCGTCGCCAAAACGAGATATCTCCCGCGGCGGCGCCCCCTTGATGCCAGGCGGCCAAGGCGGCGGCGACCTGGGAGGCCGATTCGGCCGACTCGCGGCCTGGAACCGCCTGCAAGCCCTCGACCTCCACCGCCGCGAAGCGGTCCCACCACTGGGCCAGTTCGTGATGCTCGCGCGACAACTGCTGTTGATGCTCCGTTTGACCGACGGCGGCGGCCTCGCTTTGAGCCCGAGCGTAGAGGCTGAAGATGCGGCTCATCTGTTCGATCAGGTCGTCGGCCCGGTGATCGCGGACGCTGTTTTCCAAGGCGTTGAAGATGCTGAACTGTCCCTGGAACCCGAGAATATTCCAAGGGTCGATGACGGCGCCGCAGTCGATCGCCCGATCCAACAAATCGCGGGCCTCGCGCAGGCATTGGCTTGCGCCTGGCAAATCACCGTGATCCAGGGCATGATGGCCCGCCACCAGGCGGCAATCGATCTCGCAGTTCATCCGCGCCGAGGCGACCGGCACAATTTGCGCCTGCCGCAAGCTGGCTTGGGCGTACCCCATGTTGGCGTACAACCGGGCCAGGTGCGTGTGTTGCTGCTGCTTGGCTCGCAGGCGGGCCAGGCTTTGGTTCAGATGTTGGCGAGCGCCGGCTAAGGGTTGCTTGAGCCGCTTGGCTTCTCCGCGCAGCGCTTCGCCGTGCGGTCCGGCCCGCCGGGCCAGAAGTTGCTCATAAAACGCGTCGCGCAGGCAAGCGATGCGCGGCAACAAGGTCGACAGGTTGACGCCCGAATCGTGGGTCTCGGGACCGCGGCCGCTGGTATAGGCCGCCATCAGCGTCGTACCGGCGAGGACCGCCGCCGACTCCCATAGTAAGTCGCCGCGGTCGCCGTCGGCGGTGTGGGCTCGATCGACCAGGATATCGAGCGGAATCTGCTGCCAGACAAAGCGGCGATACCGCCCATGGTTGTCGATGTGATGCGGATCCCATTGTCCGAAGTGATAGTTCGGCCGCTTATTGACCGGGTGGTCAAAGTCGTACGCCCGCGGATCGAACGCCAGTTCTTCCAATAGGTCGGGCGAAAAACAGGCCTCGAACAACAACTCACCGTTGCAGTCGCGAAGAATCTGCAGGGTCAACGCCACCAGCGCCTCGTAGCGGCCGCAGGCAACTCCCGCGCCGCTGAGGTACAGCGGCACCGGCCGGATGCGCTCGTGGAGATACGGCTCGCCGCGCGGGCGGCTGTGCAAAATTGCCACCGGGCGATGGCCGACGAAGTCGTTGAGCCTGACCAGGGTGTCGCGCTGGACACGGGCGGCTTCTTCCCACGGACCGCCGGACGACAGAACTGCTTCGCAAACGCGGGCGATCAGAAACGGACGGAAAATTTCCCCCTGCCTTTGGTGGAACAACAGATCGCTATGAAACTGCCAGTAGGCCGGTAGGCAGTGGTTAAACACCAAGTGGATGACAGCGGCCGACTGATCGACATTGCCGAGAACGCCCGGGTTGCGGCCCAATTCCTGGCAATGTTCGGCGAGGGCGGCCCCCAATCGCCGCCAGGTCGGCTCGTCGGCCTGCGACGCGGAGCGCTGGCAGGCCTCCAGACGCTCGAAGAGTCGCTGCAATTGCTGCTGGAACTTGGGGTCAGGGCTGCCCGACGAAAAATTCAGGTAGCCCACGACATCCGTCAGGGCGGCCCGATGTTCATCGTCCCAGGGGCAGTCTTTCATGGGGGGTCCAGCGGGCCGAATGGAGCCGGCAGTGGTCCAACAAGGTGGCCACATCGTAGATAGCCGGCCGAACGAGGTCCATGGGCCGCCTGACCGCCAGAAACTGGCCGGCGTCAGAAACTTCTAAATGGCCCTGGTTTAAGGCTGTAAAGTGACTTCCAGCAACCCTTTGCGCGATGAGCCGTGATTTCACATTCAGCGGAAAGTGATTAAGCTGGAGAAGGTGCGGGGTCTGCTGCCGGCAAAGGACCGCCGGGCGGTCTCCGAGCAACCCACCCATCTACGTTTATCCACTTACAAGAGCCTGAATCATGGTTCGACGCCTGATTGCGCTAGCGCT
>CAYWTU010000640.1:0-3301 GCA_964461275.1 uncultured Pirellulales bacterium
CCGGCGTTTGGGGGCGGGGTGAAGAACGGGGGTGACGGCGCCGGAAACTCAACCAAAACCAGCTATCAGCCCGCCCGAGGCCCGAGTCCCGCTCCGCCAATCTCCTGCGCTGACGACCGCGGCAAGCACCCCGGCCGACAACTACTGCCCTTCACAAGGATGCCGGGCTATCCGGGCCAACAATCAGCCAGCCCCGTGAGAACCCTTTGCCCGCCGTGTTCGCGAAGTTGTCCAAGGCCTCAACGCGCATGGCGAAGCCAAGGGCGCGGCGGGCCAGGCCTAGCGGCAGAAATCCTCGACCTTTTGATTATGGGCGATGATCTGGTCTTCGGTCTCGACTGTCAGCACATCGCGCCGACTCGTGCTGATCTTCGCCGACCAGCTGCACTCAGTCGCGACGGTTAAGCAGCCGCTCACGCTCAGCAGGATCAAGCCGGTGCACGTTCTCGTCAATCTCGTGGCCGCGTCGCGCATGTTCGACCCCCGCCACGGCCGCGTCGCGTTCCTCGGTGGCCTTGCCAGTGTGCTTGCCTTGCAGAAAGGCCAGCACCACCACAAGCACCGCCAGGAATGCGACGCCGCCGTAAATGTAAAGCTGGACCATCACGCTTCGGCCACGGCCTTTTTCATCTGATCGATGAGCTCGCGTAGGCCGACGCCGCCAAATCCAACGAGCGCGCCGACGATCGTGTTCGACGGCGCGCCGGATAGATAGCTTGTGGCAAGGTCGCCGATCACGCCCAGCACCGCGGCCAGCAACGGCAGCAGCGGCTTGGGAATTTGTGGCAACGCTTCTTTGAACAGCGCCACGACCAGCGGCACCAACACCGCGATCAGCGGTAAACCGATCTGACCAATCAATTGTGACATTCTCCCCTCCTAGGTTAATAGCTCCAGATCCGCGGCCGAATCCCGCGATCGGCAATGTCGTCAAGGTGAATGAATCGGCCGCCGCGATCGCCGCGTTGACTGACACCGATACCGGTAAACCCCATCGCCACCGCCAGGCGCACCACGGCGAACGCGTCAACGCCAGCGATCGCCACGTCGACCGCGCGCCCCGTGGTGTGCGGCCCTTCCGTTCCCGTCGTCGAAACCTGCGCGTTGTACGCCGGCGCGCGATAGCCCGAGGTAATCACCATCGGCTTGCCCAGCTGCACGCGCACGCGTTCTAGCCGATCAAGAAATTGCTCGACCACGACCAGCTCGCCGGTTCCTTTGCAGCGCAACTCATCCGGCGTGAAATGCGGCCAGCGCCAATCGCTCATGGCCCCCCCGTCTTACGGAACAAAGTCCGCGCGAGTTCCCAAAGCCCGATCGTGCCCGCGCTCGACACGCCGCCGATGCCGAGCGCAAAGCCGATGCCGCGTTGCTTGATCTGTTCGTGCGCGGCCACTTTCGGCTTGAGCTCGGCGAGCTCCGCCACCAACTGCGGCAACGGCGCCAGCTTCGCGTTGATCGCGTCAAGCCTCTCCCAGATCGCCTGGTCGTTGCGGTTCGATTCCTCGGCCTGCGCCTGCAGCTTGCCGATCGCGACCGACAATTGATGCAGCTCGGTGGTCATCGCTACCACTCGATGATCACGAGCCCGCCGGCCCCGGCGCCGCTCAGCGCGCCCGCCGGCGTATGGTTGCCCGCGGCGCCACCGCCGCCATAGCCGGACCCCGCCGCGCCCACGTTCGAGCCACCGCCGCCAAAGCCAAGCCCCGCCGCGCCACCGCGCCCGTCGAAAATGTTGTCGTGACTGGCCGTCAGCTTGGTGTGACTATCGCCGCCCGGCACGTTGATGTCGCCACCCGTCGCGGTCCCGCCGGCCGATCCCGCTTGCGCGCCGCTAACGCCCGCCGATCCAGCCACGCCGCCGCCGGCGGTGCAATGACTGCCAAAGCTCGAGGCGCCGCCGTTGTTGCCGGCCGCCGGCGTGCCCGAGGCCGCGACAGCCGCGCCGCCGTTACCCACGTTGACGGTCTCCGACGCGGACAGCGCGGCCACCGCAATGCGCTTGCGGCTGACGCTGCCGCCGCTGCCGCCGGTGCCACGGATGTTCGACGAGCTGTTCCCCGCGCCGCCCGAAGCGCCACCACCAACACACGTTACAAAAACATGCGTCACCCAGGCCGGCAATTCATTAGCTTTAACGAACGACCCGCCGGCCGTGTAGATCTTGTGATTAAGTGCCCCCCGCGCGCCTAGCGTGGTTAACGCCGTTGTCGCGTTGGCGTCGTCAAGCAGCGTGTTGATGAACGCCGAGACCGGCCCGAGATCCGCCGACGTGCCCGCGGCCCCGATCGGATCGCCGTTGGCATCGAACGCTTGGAACTTGTTCGCGCGCGTCGCCTTGTCCGGCATACGGCCGATGTCGGCGACGTCGCTTTCAGGTTGGCGCAGCGCGCGCCCTACCGCCGACGTCAGCTGCTGCACGAGAATGGTTAGCTTGTCCAAGGCGTTTTCGGTCGACGCCGCCGGAAACGGCCCACCGTCGGCAAACGCCGATGTCTGCGTCGCCGGCACCTCGCGCACGATCACGATTGAAACGCCCAGCGCCGGCGCGATCGAGAACGTCACCGATCCGCCCGTCGCCATGCCGACGCCGGAAACGCTGTAGCCGGACGCCTGCAGCGCGCCATCAAGATAAACTTTGAGATCCGAGCTCGAGATAATTTTCGACTCGTAGGCAAACGCCGTGGTGACGCCGTCGCCGGTGTAAGGCCACCGATTGGTCGTGGTGGTGATCGTCATGGTGTCCCCCTACTGCAGCGCCGGCGCTTCCACGCCGATCGGCAAGCGCTTGTTGCGTTTCTCCTGCGCCTTGGCGTCGATCGCCTTGGCGAAGTCGGCGAATTTCGGATCCTCGACGATCGCGCGCCGCGCCAGCTGGCGATAGTCGGCGATCGTCTTTTTGATGAAGACGCCCTTGCCGCCGTCCTCGCCGTCGCTCATCAGCTTGTAGGCCTCCGACATTTCGTGCTTGCCGGCGACGACAGCGTCCAAAAAATCCTTGGCGCCGAGATTCCACGCCGGGTGTTTCAGATCGTTGCCGGCCAGCCGCACATAGGCGTCATAGACTTCGGGCCAGTCGCGCAGATTGACATCGGCGCCTTCCCAATTCGTCCGCTTCTTGATCCGCCTCACGTCCAGATTCAGCCGCTGCATTTCCGCGTCGATCGGCGAGTCCTTGGCGCGGCGCACCTGTACCGGCGACAGCGCATCCCACGCCGCGCCGAAGCCACTGTCCGGCTCTTGCGGCGCGCCCCACAAATCGCGCTTGGGCGGCAGGCTTTGCGACAAGCCCACGATCCGC
>CAYWTU010000641.1:0-3297 GCA_964461275.1 uncultured Pirellulales bacterium
CCCCGCTCCCGCTTCCCAAAACCACTTGACCAACAACAAGCCTTCATAGAAGGCTTCTCGCGGCTACATATATTCCCGTTCAGTGCCCGGCCCGGCACGCCGGCGGCCGAGCTGCCCGACCGGGTTCCGCCCCATGTTCGGGCCATGCGGATTGCCGAATTGACACGGCTCGGCGAGCGATTGCAGGCGGAATACCAGGGCTCGCTCGTCGGCCGGCCGCTGCGGGTTCTCGTCGAGGGTCAGGCGGACGGTCGGCCCGGCTACGTCCAGGGGACGGCCTGTCGGTTCGCGCCCGTGCAACTGCCCGGCACAGTGGCCTTGCGGCGACGGCTGGTGGACGCCGTCCCCGAGGCATATTGCGATGGCATGCTCCAGGCCGGTTGGCAAGAAATGTCGCCCAAGAATCCGCCCGGCCCGGCGAATAGCATGCCAGTTGGCGTCGTCCCGCCGCGCGCGCTACGATGACGCCTTGGTGGATCGGGCTGGCACAAGCTATGGAAACGAGCGCCATGAATCAAATCTTTGACGCCTTGGGGCGAGAGCCAGCGTTGCTGGTGCCAATTATCTTGGGCGGCCTGGGAATTCTGGCCGGGATCATCATTCCCGTCGCGATTCAATGGCGCATCGTCCGGGTGACGGAAGAGAACAACCTGCTCAAGCAGGCGCTCTTGGACCGCGGGCTGACGCCGGAAGAAGTGGCGATCGTGCTCAACGCCGGCACGCGACGCGGTTCGTTGCACCGAGTGCATCTAAATTGGCAAAAACCGGGCGCGGCCGCCAAGCCGGGCTGCGGCGTTTGCTGATGCCTGTGGTGTGGTTGGTCACACGCGTTGAAACCCTGCCGCTTTGTCGATCTGCACGCGGTGGTACAACTGGTCCAGGTACGTCGTCGTCTCGGCGACGCCCAAAAACAGGTGGCCGCCGGGCCGCATCCGCTCATGCACCTTTCGCAAAATCTGTTGCTTTGTCTCCAAGTTGAAATAGATCAGCACATTGCGAATGAAGACCACATCGAACGTCGGCAGAAACGTCCACGTCGCCGCCAGATTCAGTTGTCGAAACTCGACCCACTGCCGCAGTTCATCGCAAATTCGGTAACAGCGTTGCACCGGCGTGAAGTAGCGATGGCGTTGCTCGGCGGTCAAGCCGCGCTGCACGTCGCACGAGGGGTACTCCCCTTTCATGGCCTTGGCGAGCACGGTGGGTGATAAATCGGTGGCAATGATCCGCACGTTCCAACCGGCCAGTTCCGGAAAGTGATCCTTGAGCAAGATCGCAATGCTGTACGGTTCTTGTCCCGTGGAGCAGGCGGCGCTCCAGATATTGAACGCCTTGGTGAGCGCGTGCTGCTTCATCAACCGCGGTACGATGACCGTTCGCAATGCGTCAAACGGCGCTTGGTCGCGAAAGAACATCGTTTCGTTGGTGGTCATGGCGTCGACGACCCGAGCGCGGGCTCGTGCGTCGCGCGGATTGGCGCGCAGGTGACGACAGAGTTCGGCGAGGGTTCCGAATCCCATGTCGGAAGCAACGGGCAAGAGCCGGTCCCGCAACAGGTATTTTTTCCCACTGTCCAGGACGATGGCCGCTTCTTGCTGCACCAACCGGCTGAGAAAGTCGAGATCGGAATCGACGACGCTTGTCACGAGCGGCCTCCCGTTGGTCTCAACGCGGAACGTTTGGCAATGTCGCCGGCGCTCGGGGCGCCATGCGATCGCCCTTGCCAGCAAACCGTCCGTAGTTCGCCCGCCAACATCGGTAGCGCGATTTGCCGGTCCGCAAGCCCAGCCATGGCGACTTCGCCCGGCATCCCCCAGACGACGCTGGTAGCCTGATCCTGCACCCAGACGCGTCCGCCCGCTTCGCGGACCGTCTGACAGCCCAAGAGACCGTCCTGCCCCATGCCGGTCATGACCAGCGCCAGCGCGCTGGTCCCATAGGTTGCCGCCACCGAACGAAACAAGACGTCGGCCGCCGGCCGGCACGAATTTTCCGGCGGCTGCTGATGAAGCCTGACCCTGGTCTGGCCTGCCATGCGTACGGCCTCCATGTGAAAGTCGCCCGGCGCCAGGTATATCTGGCCCGCTTTGAGTTGGTCGCCGTGTTGCGCTTCCACCACGGGCAACAGCGAATTCGCGCTCAGCCGATCGGCCAGTCGGGCCGTGAAAACAGCCGGCATGTGCTGGACGATCATCAACGGCACGGGCAGGTCAGCCGGCAGCTTGGAACACAAATGGGCCAAGGCGATCGGCCCGCCGGTTGAAACGCCAACCGCAATCGCATCCACGCGCTTGGGAGCGATGCGCCGCGGTGCAGCCGCCGGCGCGGCCCCTTTGCGGGTGGCAGGAGTCGGCTTCGTCGTCCGTCCCAACGTCGCGTCGTGAAGGGCATGGATTTTGGGCAGAAGCTGTCCGCTGAAATAGATGCGAGCCGCCTCAGCGTTGAGCATGTTGGTCGGCTTGGGAACGTAGTCGTTGGCGCCGCGGCCCAGGGCTTGAAACGTGGCGTCGGCGCCGCGATGTGTGAGCGAGCTGCACATGATGACCGGCAGCCGTGGGTGCTTGGCGCGGATCTGCACCAGCGCCGCGATCCCGTCCATCTCGGGCATCTCGATGTCCAAGGTCACGACGTCCGGCTTGACGCGGGG
Organism: uncultured Pirellulales bacterium; assembly: GCA_964461275.1. Lineage (GTDB taxonomy): Bacteria > Planctomycetota > Planctomycetia > Pirellulales > CAYNRE01 > CAYWTU01. Next base: position 2,648 of record CAYWTU010000641.1, read on the forward strand.
CAGCAATTCGAGCGCCTCTTTGCCGTGCCGGGCCGTGCCGACCACTTCCAGCGCCGGGTCGCCGGCGGCGACGTCGGTCAATAGCCGCCGTACGATGGCGGAATCATCGACGATCAAAATACGGATTTTGCCCTCCACGGCGTTCCCTTCACTCGCACGACGGTTGGCGAATTATGGCCGAACGGGCGACGGGCGGCGTCGCCCGGTTCGGCCGAATCAACGTGGCCGCTGCCGCGATTCGTTTAAACCGCGGCCGCCTGCCGCCGGACTGCACCCGTCCGCTCGCCGTTCGACCGGAAGTGGTTGAGCGGGTCGCGGCTGTCGGAGAGCGGCTCGGATTCCATTTGTGAGTCGTCGTACGCTTCTTCCGCGAGCGCCGCTTCGAGCTTGAATCGCTCCATTCTCCGACGAAGCGTCTGGGCCATTTCGGCCAATTCCGCGGCGGCCGCCTGCGCCGATCCGGCGCCGGCGGAGGTGCCTTGCGCGGCTTCGGCAAACCCGGTCAGGCTTTGGGCGATCTCGTTCGACGCGCCGGCCGCTTCGCACACGCTCCGGCCAATTTCGCTGGTCATGGCCGTCTGTTCCTCGACGGCGCCGGCGAGGGTGTTGGAGATGTCGTTGCCCTGATTGCTGATTTCGCTGATCCGCGA
>CAYWTU010000642.1:0-3294 GCA_964461275.1 uncultured Pirellulales bacterium
GGCCGGGGCGGTGTTGCGAGTCACCGCCCCGGCTTTATTTTTTCGCCCGCTCACCGCCATTCTTCCGCGGGTACGTGGTCCGGCGAGCGAGGGACGTGAGTCCCTTGATGCTGGGGCGCCACGAAAAATTCCCCGTTTCGCCAGCGCCGCCAATCGCAGTGGACCAATCGCTTGCCGAGCGATGTGGCGGCCGAGCCGCCGCCAAATCAAGCGGTCCGCGCACGCTTCTACGGCCGAACCGCCCAAGAATGCCCAGGAAACCGGAGGAAACGACTCCGCAATCGTGCGTCGGTTGCGACGGAGCGGCCCGGCAGCACATACTGATGGCGCGAGAGATTCCCTTGCCCAGGAAGCGCCCCGATGGTTCGCACCCTAGTCCTGCTGTTGGCCGCGACGGCGTGTTGCCGCGCGGCACAGGCCGATGACGCCGCCACCGCCGCCGAACCGGTGGTGTTTTCCAAGCACATTGCCCCGCTGTTGGTCAAACATTGCCTCGCCTGCCACGGTACGCAAGAGGCCAAGAGCGACTATCGCGTAGTCAACTTCGAGTCCACGATCAAGCCCGGCGCCAGCGGTGACGCGGTGGTTGTCCCTGGCAAGCCCGACGAAAGCCAACTGCTTCTGCTGATTGCCTCGACCGACGCCGATGTGCGCATGCCCAAGGAGGCCGATCCGCTGCCGGCAGACGCCGTAGCCGCGGTCCGGCGATGGATCGATGAAGGGGCCAAATTCGACGCCGCCGACCCCACCGCCCCGCTGGCCGGTCTGATTCCCAAGACGGTGCACCCCGATCCGCCGGAGCAATACAGGGCGCCGCTGCCGATCACCGCGCTGGCGTTCAGTCCCGACGGCGCATGGCTGGCGGTCAGCGGCTACCGCGAGGTGACGCTGTGGAATGCGGCCGACGGCACGCTCGTGCGACGGATCAAGAATGTGGCCGAGCGAACTTTTGGTCTGGCATTCAACCCGGCCGGAAATTTGCTGGCGGTGGCCGGCGGAGTGCCGGGCCAATTGGGCGAAGTGCGGCTGTACGATCCGGCGCAGGGAACCCTGGTGCGCGACCTGGCCGCGATGAGCGACGTGGCGCAGGCCGTGGCGTTCAGCCCGGACGGAACGAAGCTGGCGGCCAGCTCGGCCGATCGCTCGATCCGCATCTTTGACGTTGCCGCCGGCACGCAGTCCGTTCTCATTGAAGATCACGCAGATTGGGTTCTGGCGATTGCCTGGAGCGCGGATGGGACGAAACTGGTTTCGGCCAGCCGCGACAAGACCAGCAAGGTGTTCGACGCGACCAACGGCGAAGCTCAGGTGACCTATTCGGGTCACGGCCAGACGGTCAACTCGGCCTGCTTCAATGCCGACGGCAGCGAGGTCTACAGCGCCGGGGCCGACCGCAAGATTCATCAATGGAAGGTGGCCGACGCCGCTAAGACCGGCGAAATTGCCGGCTACGGCTACGACGTCAACAAGGTGCTGATGGCGGCGGGCCAAGTCTACAGCGCCTCGTCGGACAAGACGGTGCGGCAGCACACGGTCGAGAAGCGAGAGCAAGTGCGGGCCCTGTCCGGACACAACGATTGGGTCTATGCTTTAGACCTGCACGTCCCCAGTGGACGGCTGGCCAGCGGCTCGTTCGATGGCGAGGTTCGCATTTGGAATACGGCCGATGGGGCCGCCATTTTGACGTTCCGCGCGGCGCCGGGACTGCCGTTGGCCAAGTGAGGATGCCCCGGTATTTCGTAGGTCAGGTACTCCGTACCTGACAACAGTGCAGGTGGGCCATCCATGTCAGGTGCAGGGCGCCTGACCTACGGGATAGCCGATTTGAATGTGGACATTGATTCGAGATGCACCCTCACCCCGGCCATCTCCCAGGGGGAGCGGGGGACAGAACCGTCAGGAAGACGCATGGCCCCCTCCGCTACTTCATCGCCTACCGCCATTCGGGCCGTGCGACTGGCGGCCGAACTGCTCGACGACGCGTTGCGGGCCGGCGTTGCGGTCGTGCCGCGCGTGCACGATGCAGCCGCGGCGCCGGCCGCGCCGCGGGAAGAGCCCGTTTCCACTCAGCCGATGCCGGAATCTCTCATGCCCGCCCGTCGTGCGCCCGCCGCGTTGCCGTCAGATTCTCTCCCGAGCCCCCGCCGACTCTCGGCCGACGAGCGCCGCGCGGAGCTGGCTATCGTCGCCAAGGAGGTCACCTCCTGCACGCGCTGTGCCGAACTGGCCCGCACGCGAACGCAGACCGTGTTCGGAGTAGGCAACGTGACGCCCCGGCTGGTCTTTTTAGGCGAGGCGCCCGGCGCCGATGAAGACGAGCAAGGCGAACCGTTCGTGGGCAGGGCGGGGCAACTGCTCAACAAGATCATTGAAGCCTGCACGCTGAAGCGCGAGGATGTCTATATCCTCAACATCCTGCGTTGCCGTCCACCCGGCAATCGCACGCCGCTGCCGGCCGAGGCCGATAATTGCCGCGCGTTTCTCGATCGACAATTCGAGATCTTGCAGCCGGAGTTTATTTGCTGCCTGGGCTCGGTGGCGGCGATGAACTTGCTGCAGACCGAGCAATCGATTGGCAAGCTCCGCGGCACGTTTTTCAACTACCGCGGCGCGCAGGTGTTGTGCACGTATCACCCGGCCTATCTGCTGCGCAATCCGCCGGCCAAGCGGCAGGTGTGGGAGGACATGCAGTTGCTGATGGCCCGGATGGGCATCGAGTTGCCGCAGTGATTCGGCGGTAATACGACGGACTACCGCGCAGCGCCGGCCGCCCGTGCTGCGGGCGTTCGATCGCGCCACTCCGCCTGCCTCCACAGGGTCCCTAGGCAATCCGCGCTGCGTCCGCACGCCAGCGCCAATAACGGGGCATACATCGACCCCCAGTACTGATTGAAATCCTGACCGACCACCGAGAACGCGGCGCAGTAGCCAAGCACGGTCCAACCCAACCGCGACTGGGTCGGTGTATTCCAGACCGAGACGCCGGCAAGCGCCAGCGCAACGAACAGGGCCGTCACCCATTGCGGCAGCAACAGCAGGTAACAATTCATCTGCGCCGTGGAGATCACAAACGGCAGCCCCAAGAATTGGATCCAACCCTGAGGATGCGCCACGTCGGTCGGCAGTTGGTGCTGCGCGACCTGCCACACATGCAGCGCATAGTACCCGGTAAACGCCGTCAGCCCCGCCAGCCAACCGACCAATTCGCGCCGGTTGCGTTCGCGCACCGCTTGGATCATCATCAGCACCACGTACGGCGCCGCCAACTCCCGAAAAAAGAGCGCCGCAGTCCCC
>CAYWTU010000643.1:0-3284 GCA_964461275.1 uncultured Pirellulales bacterium
CCGCGTTAGGGATCTCCCGATCGGTGTCTTCACCAAAGAAGAAACGTCGACCATTCTCCCTTAACGCCGTTTTTAGCCCCCCGTCAATGACGGGGGGTTGCGTCGGCCGGGATACTCGTGCATTTCCAATGTGCATCCAATCGAATGGCCGGAGCTGGTGCCGCTTCTGACCCCCGGTCACTGACCGGGGGCTAAGGCAATACAACCGACGATTCTCCGCGATGGTCTCATTTCTCGATGCCAATGCCCCAAGGGAGCGGGGACCAGAGGGCCGCCGCAAGATGCGCGCAATCGCGCCTCGGCGCTCACTGCACCGCTTCCCCGTCCAGGTGATAGATCGCCAGCGTTTCACCATCTTGATCCAACACGTTGATGCCGAACGTGCCCAGCACCGTCACTGGGCGGACGGTGTATTTGGCTGTATGCGGCGGGACCATGTCGACAATCACGCAATCGTAGAGGGCCGCCCCGGGACCAAAGCAACACTCCATGTTATCCCGCACCAGCACAACATGCTTGATTCCCTGCTGCTGGAAGCTCGGGAGGATGTAGCCGCGGATTTCGACCTTCTTGCCGGCGAGCGCCTCGATTTTCTCGGTCAACATGGTGCGTTGAAACTCGCCCCCCTTCTCCATCTCGAACTTGATCGTGTCGAAGGTGATCTGATCGGCCTGACCGGCCTTCTTCACCAGCGGCTGCCGAGCCGGCGCGGCCCGTTCCCGGGGCACGTCGTCGCCAAAGGTGGGCAGCGTGCGGGTTCGCGGCGAGCGGGGTTTCTTGACGGCGGTGTCCGCGGCGGTTTCAACGCTTGGCGGTGGATCCTCAGGCTTGGCGGCCGGAGCTTCGACCGTTGAAACCTGGGCGGGCTCGGTGGCCTGGGGCGCTGCGGGATCGGCAACAGGCGCTTGGCCAATCGCCGGTGGGCCGGCGGCCTCCTCGCAGCCGATCAGCGCCAGGCACAGCGCGCCGGCCATCGCCCTTGCCGCGTTGGTGGTTCGCCGCATCATTTCGTGTAATCCGCGTCCAGCTTATAGAGCACTTGGCCGAGTCCTTCGACCGAACCGGTTTGCACGTGAAACGTACCGGCCACCGCCAACGTCCGCATGGTGTAATTGATACGCAGCGGCTCCGCCAGATTGACTTCGATCATGTCGGTCAGCTTGGGGGCAGGGCCGCCAAAACAGCATGTGCCGTTGTCGCGAACCAATACGAAGTTGGTAATCCGGCTGTCGCGCGCTCCCGGATACATGTAGCCCTTGATAAACACCCGCTGGCCATCGAGCTGTCGGGCCGATTCGGGAATGGTGGGCGCGGGCTCGTCGTCGTTGACCGGCGCCGCCCCGTCGGGCTGCAACATGGCGTACGTGATCCGTTGATACCCCTCGGGAACTTCCGTGGCATAGGCGTAGCCCAGGTAACCCCAGCCGGCGGCCCAGAAGAAGGCCGACAAAGCCAACCCAAGCTTGGCGACGCCCATGCCCGTCAACTCTTCAGGCAGTTGGTCGATCCGCCACAGGGCATGCACACCCATGAACAAGCCGATGGCCGGAATCGCTGCTAGCCGCCAGTCCAAACAGGCGACGACCGACAGTATCCCGGCCACCAGACTGACGGCAGCCGACGAACAGAGAGCGCGGTAGTTGTCGCCATCGGCGTCGAGCGGTCGGGTAGATTCCAACGTGGCCGACATAGGATTCAATCAGGCAAGAAAACCAGTCGCGAAAGCAAGGCAACGCATCAGCGCACAATCTAGCGCGAGCCCGCCGCACGACCGCCGAACATGGTCAGGTACAACAAGGCTAGGATCACCAGGCTGCCGCCGACAACGGCCGCGATCATCGCCGAACTAGGGGCCGACTCGGCGGCCGGTTTGGCGCCAGGCGGCGGCGCTGCCGCCAACGGTTTGGATTCGGTTTCGGGCTCGGCGCCGTTGGCTGCGGCAGGGGGCGATTCGTTCGTCTGGCCAACGGTTGCAGTTGCCGCAAGCTCGGTTGCGGCGGGGGTCCGGGTTGTTTCCGTGCCGGTCGCATCGCCCGTCGTCGGCGTTGTGACGAGTGCTTCGCCGGCGGGCGGCGCTGCGCCGGCGGACGGCTCGGCCGCGGCGGCTGGAGCCTGTGGCTCGGCGACGTTGCCTTGCGACAGTTGCTGCTCGACGTTTTCGCCGGCGGCGGTGAAGGGGTCGGTGGGCACGGCGGCATCGGCCGGCGTGGCCTCGCCCGTGCCGCCCGCCGGCGGAACAGGGGCGTTGGCAATCGCGAACGGCAAGAAGCTATTGGCCCGTTTGACGGCGTCGGGGTCGAGCTTTTCCAACTCGGCAATGTGGTCCTTGGCCTCGGGGAGCGGACACTGTCGCAGGAACTGCACGACCGGCACTCGGACCCAGCTCGAATCATCGTCGGCCTCCTTGAACAACGTCACCAGCCGGCCCATCGATTCCCAATCTTCCCAGCGGGCCAGGTCGGGAATCACCAAGTCGGCATAGTTCGGTCGATCCAGCATCAGGCGAAATGCCTGCACCAGCCGCTCCTTGGGCACAATCTTTTCTTCCTGACCGTGAAACCGCAAAGCGACGATGGCGGCGTAGGTGTCGGTGAACTCCGCGTCCTGGCGGCGGAAGAACTGATCTTCGACAAGCGGCAGGCCCTCGGGCCCCTTCAGCGTCAAATAGCAGGCGATCATCGCGTCGAGCGTGGTCTTGAACTGCGGGTCGTTGGACGTGAGCATTTGCTCGAGCATCGACAAATCGTCCGGGCCGCCCGCGACACCCAGCATCGTTAAGAACAAGCGCCGCCGACTGGCGGGCAACTCCTTGTTCATCACGCCCGCCCGCAGCTCGGCCAGGTCCATGTGCTCTTTGAGGCCTTTTACGTCGGCGTACGGCGCCCGAGCGAACTCGTCATAGGCGTCGCGGCTGAGCAGGTCATCGGCGCTGTTCAGGTGAACTTGAAAGAATTTCAGTCGCTCGGGCCCCGTTTCCGCTAGCTTGGGCAACTGCCGGACGTACTCCACCGACGCCTCGGATAAGAGCAGGGGCGTTCCCCACACGATGGCCGGCGGATCGGCCCCCATCACCAAAAACGTGCTGCCGGCTTCGCCTTGGCCGAAGTAAATGACTTCGAATTCTTTCATCTCGGCAAGCAATTCGCCACCCTTGAGATGCTCAATGATCTCGAACTTCAGCGGCGTGGCGTCGAGGCTGGACTGCGCCGCGGCGTCGTCTTCGGCCGGCAGTTCAGGTTTGGAGACCATCTTGGCCAGCACCGCCACGCTGGCCGTCTTCATCT
>CAYWTU010000644.1:0-3283 GCA_964461275.1 uncultured Pirellulales bacterium
TCCGCTGGATCAAGGGGAGCGGCGGCACGACAACTCTCGTCAACCGACAGTTCGCGCTCTCCGGCACAACGGGCGGCGGCGTCATTTCGGCGCGAGGCGCCACATCCGCCGAAAACATCATCATCAATAGAGACCTGCTCGTCACTGGCGTCGGCAATAAGACTCTGACTCTGTCAGGAAACAACACCGGCAATAACACTTTCGCTGGCAGCATCGCCGACGGGGTCAACGGCGGGCCTTCGGTCATTACCCTCGTTAAATCAGAAACTGCCAACTGGGCGCTTTCCGGCGTCAACACCTACTCCGGTTCGACCACCATTCCATTCACAGTTTCCTCGAGCAGTTTGACCTTCCAGGGCATCCAGGCGCTTTCCCCTTCCACATCGCTGAATTCGACGACAGTTCTCAGCGGGGGCGCCGGCGCTAACGGACTCTACAAGATCTTGGATGACTCCGCCTCGCCGGCATCCCGATCCGGAGTCAACCTGAACTTCAACCTTGGCGAAAACGCGCCGTCTACGGATGTCCGGTTTTTCATGAACGTGTTCGTGGGCAACAATAACACCGCCAACGGCGGGACCAGCTCCGGGACCACCACTGGCAGCACGATTGAGTTGGGGAACATGAACTTTAACCAGGTTGGCAGCCAAACGTCGGGCGGAGGACTCAACGCCACCGGCGCGAACGGTTACAAGCTCCGGATCGGCAATGTGAATGTGAACCTGCAGTCGGCGTTTGCGGCTTCCTGGCCGGTCAGGTTGAATGGCAATAGCGCTGCGATCATCGTCGGCGGGAACGTGCAGCAGTCGGCGGGAGCAACTTCCGCCAACGTGACCCTCCAATTGGACGGCGCCACCACTGGCAACCAGATTCTGGGGAACGTTCTCGACTCGGCGGATGGAACTCCGAGGGTCTTGAGCTTGCAAAAACTCGGCACAGGCTCTTGGGCGCTGGACGGCTCCGCCAATGCCTTCACTGGGTCGATCCTGTTCAACACGACCACGACCTCGGGCGGCACGCTCTCCTACGCATCTGCCGCCGGAACGAACCCGATCACCTTCAACCAGACCACCGCGTTCGGCACGGTCCTTTCGTACACCGGCGCGTCGCCGCGCACCATGAGCGGCCTGATCTCCGCCACCGCACTCGCCACGGGGGGCATCACCATTGAAGCCAACGGCGCCTCCCCGACGGCGACCATCAACTATTCCAATGCCGCGAGCCTCAGCACCGCCAGCGCCTCCACGGGAACCCGATTCATCACCTTCGGCGGCAGCAACACCGGCGACAACACATTCGCCGGCGCCATCAACAACAACACGGGCGTTGGCGGAAATACCCAGGTGGCCAAGACGGGCGCGGGCAAATGGGTGCTGACAGGAAACAGCAATTTCACCGGAGGATTCTTCCTCAATAATGGAACCGTGAGCGTCAACTCCATCCCCAATGGCGGCGTCAACAGCCCGCTGGGCGCCAATACTCGCATCCACCTCGGCAGAGACAATAACGACGGAATCCTGATTTACACCGGTCTCGGCGATAGCACCAATCGCGATGTTCGGATTGGCGGCCCCTCGACTGCCACAGGAACCGGCGGCAGTTCGATCTTGAACGACGGCACGGGCGCCCTGACCTTCACGGCCCCGACCTTCAACATGTCGCAGACCGGTATTCTCTTCAACCGCACGCTGACCTTGGGCGGAAGCTACAACGGAGGCGTCAACGCCATCCAAGGCGTCATTCAGGACAACACCGCCTCAACCGGCCTGGTCAATCTGGTAAAAACCGGGGCGAGCACCTGGGCCCTTTCGGGCGCCAGCACCTACTCCGGCACGACGACGGTCAACGCCGGCACGTTATTGGTCAGCAACAATGCGCCCAATGCCGCGGCCGGCGCGCTTGGCAACTCCAGTAGCGCCGTGCTGCTCGGCGACACGTCCGGCACGGCGGGCGCCAATTTGTTGACGGGGGGCGCCTTCACGGTGGGGCGAACCGTAACGGTACGAGCCGGCAGCAGCGGAGTGAAAACCATCGGCGGCAATACCGACAACAACTCATCGTTTGGCGGCGCGATCGGCCTGGCCGATAGTCTCCGCGTAGCCCAAGTCGCCACCACCGGCGCCAACGCTTTGACCATTTCCGGCGGCATCAGTTCCAGCAACTCCGGCCTCAAGACGGTCACGTTCGACAACGTGGGCAGCGTTGTGGTCTCCACAAACGGGATCAGCGACGGCAGCGGGCAGGTCGGCGTCACGCAAGCCGGCGCAGGAACAACGACCTTCTCCGCTTTGAACAACACCTACACCGGACCGACGGCCGTCAACAGCGGGGTGCTGGCGTTGGTCAATGGGGGAACCAACAACAACATCGCCAATTCGCCGACGATCTTCCTCGCCAGCTTCACGCAGCTCGACGCCACTGGCCTGAGCGGCGGCATCTTTGATCTGGCCTCAGGCCAAACGCTGAGCGGCGACGGGCAGGTGACAGGAGGCCTCGATACCCTTGCTGGTTCGACGGTGTCGCCGGGCAATTCCAGCATCGGCACGCTCACCGTCACCAGCGCGATCACGCTGGGGGGGAGTCTGCTAATGGAGATCGATGACGTGCTCAACGCCAGCGATCAACTGATTGGCAACGGCAGCCTCGCGTACGGCGGCTCGCTAACCGTGACGAACCTGGGGGACGGTTCAGGGTACTTCGCTGGCCAGTCTTTCGACTTATTCGACTTCGCCGTGCAGAGCGGCACGTTCAGCTCGATTACCCTCCCGACCCTCCCCGCCGAGTTTGCCTGGATGGATTTCTCCGGCACTCCGATCGATTCCAACGGCAGCATCGTCATCGCCTTCGCTAGCGTGCCAGAGCCAACGACGCTCGCCTTGTGGTCGCTGATCGGGTTAGGCCTGGCCGGATTCGGCCTGTGTCGCCGCCGCAGAAAGTAGCAACGTAACCGTCCCGCTTGTTCCCCTTGCTTGTGTCCAAAACGAGATGGGCGGCAGTGCGCAGAATGCCCGCAAAGTCGGCAGCCGTTTCTGCGTCGGCGATCACGGCCAGGGTGTAACGTCGGTGTTGGGCGAACAAAGGCAGCCTGGGCGTGATCGATGCGATTCTCCCGATCGGCCAGGATAAATTCCCCCACACAAAGACCGGGTGACGATTCGCGGTTCTCTGTTCGCTGAAAAATCTTTGTATGCGGTAACAACGCAAAATATAGGAAGAAGCTTAGCCTTAACGACAGAACCAAAGACTTACTTGACATCATCATTTCTTGAACTTTCAGATAGTT
>CAYWTU010000645.1:0-3277 GCA_964461275.1 uncultured Pirellulales bacterium
GCTGCGGGCCGGCGCCGAGGCGATCGGTTGTCAAGCGGCGGGCTTGTACTTGCTCGACGACGCCACGACCGAACTCAAACTCCGCAGCGCCTGGGGCTTGCCTTCTGAACGCCTGCTGGCGCCCGCTCGTCCTTTGGCGGGACAGATGGCGGACTTGGAAGCGCTGCTCGGCCATGCAGTCGTATTGGAGGGCGCGGCGCAGTTGCCCGCCTGGCAGCCGCCAGAGAATTTTCCGGCGGCGGTCTGCGTGCCGGTCTCGACCAGCGCCATGTCCATTGGCACGCTGTGGGCCTTCTGCCGCGAGCCGCGGGCGTTTTCTGACCGCGACACCAACACCTGGGAGCTCGCGGCGGGACGGATCGCGCTGGAACTCGAGCGGCAGGTGCTGCTGGCGGAAGTTCAAGGCGCCAGCGTCGCCGCCCAACAAAGGCCGGCCCTGGCCGCTTGGCAGCGACACGTTCAACCGGCGCTCGGCCAGCTAGTCGAAGATTGGGAGTCCGCAGGCTGGTGCGAGTCGACAGGCGACCACGCCCGCGTCTGGTACGACTGGCTACTGGACAACGAAAACCGCTTGCTGATGATCGCCGGCGCCACGGAGTTGACTGGCTGGGAAGCGACGCTGGGGATTCAATCGGCGCGCACAGCACTACGAACCATCGCGCACGATTCCCCGCCGCTGGTCGAGTTGTGCCAGAAGTTTCACCACGCACAGTGGTCGTCGCTGCACGTCGATCCGCAGGCTAGCGTGTGGATCGGTCGGCTGGATCCCTGCGGCCGCCAACTGCAGTACGCAGCTCAGGGCAACGTGGCCGCTTGGCTGGGCCACACCAGCGGCGCCCGACCGTTGGCGCCGGCGGAGCCAGCGCCGGTGACCGACGAGTGCTGGACGCCTACCATCGAGCAGATGTCGCTGCATTCCAAAGACGTGCTCATGGTGGCAGCGGCGCCGTCCCGGCTTCGCGTGAGCGACAACCGACCACCTGCGGCGAATCCGGAAAAGGCGCTGTCGGCCTTGGTCCGCACCGGCGCGAAACAGCCCGCGACACGACTGGCCGAGGCACTGCGGGCGCTGCCCGATTGGCGATCGCTGACCGGGACGGGCGACGACCGCGTGGGCCTGGTGCTAAGAGGCCGCCCAACCACCTGACGACCGCCCCCGAACTCCCGTTGATTCCAGCGCGCCGAGAAGGATGTTTGTTGGATTCTAAGAGGCCGAGCCTGAACCGGCCTGGCGAACCAGCCCGCCCATCGCTGCGTCGATAACGTGTTGTGGCGCAGAGACTTGACGCTGGACTCAAAAGGGCTAGACTCGATACGGTACGCCGACCTTCGCAGGCCGCACAATATCCCTCCGACGGCCTGATTTTTTCGCGGCCATGTCATCGCCTTGACGATGGTTTTGCGCAAAGGGTCTGGCAGGTCAATTCGCGGGAATGGCGGAATTGGCAGACGCGCTAGGTTGAGGGCCTAGTGGTAGCAATACCGTGCAGGTTCAAGTCCTGTTTCCCGCAATTCTTCTCGGTTGGCCGTCACTGAAAAATGGCGCGGCCGGGTTGTTCCCCCGGCACGCAATATCCCTCCACCACCGGCACGCGTCCCCCAGCAAGGATTCACGCGCATCGCAGTTCGCCACGATCTGTTTTCCGGCCACGCAAACGAGTACGCGGCGTTTCGGCCAAAGTACCCCGCTACGTTGTTCGACCGACTGGCCCAGCTTGCGCCCCATGGAAATCTAGCCTGGGACTGCGCCTGTGGCAGCGGACAGGCGACAATCGACCTGGCGCGGCGATTCGTCAAGGTTATTGCCACGGACGCCAGCGTCGCACAGCTCCGCCACGCGCCGCCGTTGGCCCATGTCGAATACTTGGCCGCGGCCGCGGAGCATTGCCCTTTGGCCGACGGTTCGGTCGATCTGGTCGCCGTCGCTCAGGCTTTGCACTGGTTCGATCTCTCGGCATTTTTTGCCGAGGCGCGGCGCGTGCTGCGTCCGGGCGGCGCCTTGGCCGCGTGGGCATACAACGTGTTTCAGATCGAGCCAAAGGTCGACGCCGTGGTGGCCAAACTGTACGACGGCATCTTGGGTGAGTATTGGTCGCCCGAGCGGCGGCTGGTCGACGAGGGCTATCGCGGGATAACGGTTCCGCTTCAGGAAGTTCCGGTCGCTGAGCTTGAGATGTGCGAATGGTGGACGTTGAGGCAGGCCGTCGCCTACTTGAACACCTGGTCGAGCGTCAAAAAATACGAGCGTGCACACGGCGTCAATCCGGTTTCGCTTGTCGAAAACGACCTGCGGGAGGCCTGGGGGGACAGCACAACGCCGCGGGCGATCCGCTGGCCGCTGCACCTGCGAGTTTTCCGCGTGTAGCAGGCGCCTCGATAGGCCCCTGGCTGGCGGCGGTTGGGCGCGGTATAGAAGGCGTGCGCCGTTCACCAGCTGCAACTAAGTCAGGTGCTTCGGTACCTGACTTGGCTGGCCAACCGTCGCTGCTGTCAGGTACAGAGTACCTGACCACCCCTTTGAAGCTAGCACGACGGCATCGGCATTGTAGCGGCACGGCGCGAGCCGTCCGGTGATGGGCCTCGTTGGTTGTTCGGCCGGAGGGCTTGCGCCCTTCCGCTACTTTGCCAGGGCAATCGTGCTAGCTTCAAAGGGGTGAGAGTACCTGACCTACAGTTCGAACTTTTCGACAGGAACCACCCACGTGTACGACGCGGCCGCCCTCAAGCAACTCATCAGCTCCAAGGCCCTCAAATTCGGCGACTTTACGCTCGTCTCCGGCAAGAAGGCCAAGTATTACCTGGACGGCAAACAGGTGACGCTCGATTCGGCCGGCGCCAGGCTGGTGGGCGAGGGAATTCTGGAGTTGATTCGCCCGCAGATGCCCAAGGCCGTGGGGGGCATGTCGATCGGCGCCGACCCCATCGCCGCGTCGATTGTGACCATTGCCGGCGTACAAGGTCTACCGCTGTTGGGTTTCATGGTCCGCAAAGAACCAAAGGGACACGGTACGAATCAGTTCATCGAAGGGCCGGTGCGGCCGGGTGACGAGGTCGTCATCGTTGAAGACGTGGTGACCACGGGCGGCTCGTCACTGCTGGCCATCGATCGGGCCGAACAGTTCGGCCTCAAGGTGACCAAGGTGGTGTGCATCATCGATCGCCTGGAAGGGGGCCGCGAAAACTTCGCTGCGCGCGGCTACCCGTTGGTCAGCTTGTTCACCATCCGCGACTTCGGCTTGGAACCGCCCAAGGGGCCGCCCAACAACCTGACAACGGC
>CAYWTU010000646.1:0-3275 GCA_964461275.1 uncultured Pirellulales bacterium
CGACTTGGCCAGCTCCACGTTTAGCGGCACCGTGTCGCCTTCGCGCTGCACGACCAGCCGCACGATCGATTCGACCGCCTGGTTGCCGATGTTGAAAAACAGGCTGTCGCGGTCCATGATTTCCACGCCGTTGACCGACGAGATGATGTCTTGCGGCCGCAGTCCCGCCTTAGCCGCGGGCGTGCCAGCCACCACTTCGTCGACTCGCGCGCCGCGCCGGCCGCGCGAGCGCTCTTCGAGCGATAGGTCGGACGGCCCGACCCCTAAGAACCCGTACTCGACTTCGCGCCCCTGCGACAGCGTTTCAACGATGCGGCGAAACGTAGCGTCGACCGGAATGGCGTACCCGGCCGCTTGCTCATAGCCCGACACGGCCGCCAGTGAGGTGGTCAGCCCGACCATCTCGCCTTGAAGGTTCAACAGCGCCCCGCCACTGGTGCCAAGGTTGAGTCGGGCATCGGTTTGAATCATCCCACCCAGGTAATAGGACTTAAGTCCCGCTTCCTTTTCGTTGCGGTTGGCGCCGACTTTGCGGTTGACGTTGGCCACGATCCCCCAACTGGCGCTCACCTGACCGTCGCGGGCGATGGCGTAGGGGTTGCCCAAGGCAATCACGAATTGCCCACGGCGAACTTTGTCCCCCTCGCCCAGCGCGATCGGCGTCAAGTCCTGGGCTTCAACCTGCAACACGGCCAGGTCGCTGCGGGGGTCGGCCCCTTTGACCTGCGCCCGCAGTGTCTTGCGACCGACGGTGGTCACGTAGTATTGCGCAGCTTCGTCGTCAACGACGTGATACGCCGTCAGGATCAGCCCAGCCGCGTCAATCACCACGCCGGTGCCGTAGTCGTTGGGAATGTACTCGCTGTCGCCGATGCTCGTCCGCAGCGACCCCCCCACGTCGCGGCCGAACGCATCGAAGGGGCGCTCGACGACGGTCGGCTGATCGCCCAGGCTGCGGACACAGATGATGCTGACCAGCGATTTCTCGTTGCGTTCGATGGCCGACGTCACGGCCGCCTCAAGGTCCACCAGCGCCGGCGAAACGGCCGGCGCCGGCGGGCGCGTTTCCTGAGCCGCTACCGGCGCGGACCCCGCCGCCGCCAGCACGCCGGCCAGGGCACAACCCATCCATCCTTGTTCGATCCACTTCGGCATGGCGTGTACTCCGCGAGTCGGGCAAAGGCCGCGCCTGTATGATACCACGAGGCGCGGGGGCGATGAACGGCCGGGGCCGCCGACGGCGCGGAATACGTACCACAAGGGCACAAAGCCACGAAGAGGAGGAATAATTCAAGGCAAAGCCGCGATCGGTGATCGCGGGGAAATTGCCAAACAGGCATCAATCGCCCGTTGCCGTCTTAGCCCCCAACGGCACGTCGGGGGGCACGGCCGATGACGTATTCCAATGCAGTGAATTTCAACACCGCAATCGAATCACGCGTTTACCGTAGTGCCAACGCTCTCGAGGGTTCGTGGCTAAGACGGCAACGCACCGTGGTTCGTCGACTGCCGTGTTCTCCGCGACCACCGGTCGCGGCTTTGTCTTGAGGGCACGTCCATTGTCGGTTCGGCCCAAGTCTGCCGACTTCGGCTATTGTTTGTCGACCGTCAGGTCGATTTCCGTAATTCCTGCGCAATATCGTCGGCAACCATCTCCAGGCGACCATGCATGTCCAATCTCTCCCGCGTGCTCGAACCCGAGGTGATGGACACCGCGCTCGAAGCGGCCGATTACGACGCTATGGATCATTCTGCAGTCAACCGGCTGTTCGTGGACGACTTTCTGGCCGCGTGCGAACCTTTGCTCGCCAGCGCCCATCCGCCGTGGCCGATCTTGGACCTAGGAGCCGGGACCGCGCAGATTCCGATCGAGTTGTGCGGGCGCCGAAAGGGTTTTCAGGTCGTGGCGGCCGATCTGGCCGAGGAGATGCTCAAGCTGGCTCGGCACAATGTCCACCGCTGCGGCCTCACAGGCGTCATCGAATGTCAACTTTTGGACGCCAAGAGATCGACGCTGGCCGACGCGAGTTTCTTGGCCGTCATGTCCAACAGCATCGTTCACCACGTGCCCGAGCCGATCCTCGTGCTCCAGGAAGCGGTACGGCTGTGTCGGCCGGGTGGGCAGTTGTTCTTCCGCGATTTGCTTCGCCCGGAAGACTTGGATCAGCTCCACTGGCTGGTCGACACGTATGCCGCGGGCGCCAACGACCGTCAGCGGTCGCTGTTTGCCGCTTCGTTGCACGCGGCGCTCACCGTTGACGAAGTCCGCATCCTGGTGTCGTCGTTGGGTTTTTCACCGCAATCGGTTCGGCAGACCAGCGACCGTCACTGGACCTGGAACGTGACGCGACACGCGGTCTAGCCGGCGCCTACGAACAACAGAAGTGTCGCTCGTAGTTCACTGCCCCATCATTCTGCCGAGGATTTCCAACTCTCGGGCGACCGGTTTGCCGCTCATTCACCAAAATGAGGAACTGTCATTGTTTTGGTGAAAACGACGTTAATCGTCTCAAGGCATTAAGTTACGCGGTCGATTTGTATGGGGCTTCACCGTTCTGGTGAAGACGCGTGCCTGCTCCCCTCGAAACGGGGCGCAAAACACCGAATTGCAACTTATTGCCAAGTAATAACTTACGGCAATTAGTCTCGTCGCATTGGGGCCTGGCACGGCCCTTGCAATTACAGGATGTCGCGAGATGGCGTAGACGCATCCCGTAGGTTGACGCTGCTCAAGTGGAGCCCGGAAGGGTTCGCGCGTCGCTGCTGGAAGTTGTCAGTTAGCCTTGCGGAGCCACCTTTGAGAATAACTTCTTTCGCGACCGACCCCACAGTGGCACGGCCGTCTGTGGCACGGCCGTCTGTGACATGCGGCGCTGCACCGGGCGGACTTCCGTCGGCGCCCGAGACGCTTGACGCACCTCGCTCGGCGATCGGCGTGGGGCTTGGCATCGACGGCATGCGGTGCTTGGTCGTTTCGTTCTGTCCGAGCCGCCGCCGGGCGTTGTCGTGGGCAGCCAGCAGCGGCGGCTGGGCCGTCGTGGCGGCGGACACTCGGACGGCTGCACTTCGCGACGCCCAGCGCTTGGCGGTGCAGTTGGCGATTATCGACCTGACGGACGCGCCCAGCGCCTCGGTGGGCGCGCTGCGCGAGGTGGTGGAGTTGCTATCGAAACAAGACGGCTCGTTGCTCGTCGTCAGCGGTCGCCGCAACGATCGGCAAGAAGAGCGTTGGGCTCGGCAATTGGTCGTATGGATGTACCTGCCCGACGCCGACG
>CAYWTU010000647.1:0-3274 GCA_964461275.1 uncultured Pirellulales bacterium
CACCGCCAGGCTCTCGTCCAGGAAGGAGGTGGCCTTGGCCTCGAGGCCGTTCCACAGCCGCTGACGCAGTTGCCCGGCGACCTGTTGGGCCGCGGCCGGGTCGGGGTCTTGATCTTTTTCGCCCAGCGTGAGCAAGCGCCAACGGTCGATGAGATCGACCAGCGGCTGGGCGTCGCCCAGGGCGACGAGCGTTGTTGGCACGTCTCGACGCACAATAAAGGCAACGAAATTCCGCGTATCACGAAACTGCGAATTGTTGCCTAAAGAAATGCGCTCGACCTCCAAGAAGTCGATCAGCGCCGCGTCGGCCGGCAACTGCCCGCGCAGTTGCTCGACTGTGGCGTGCGCCGTTGCGGCGCGGCTTTTGGTCAGCGCCCAAAGCTGCTTTTCGATCTCATCCTTATCGGCGCTCAATGAGGCCAACCGTGCGTTCCATACCGCCCGTTCTTCGGGATAGGGCGTGCGGAGCGACAAAGTCGCCAGCGCGCCACTGAGGCTGCCCCAGCGGTCCAGCAGCGGCGCCGCCTGGTCATTGTCGCGCAGCTCGCGGATGCGGCGCTGGCGAGCGTACTGTGTCCCCTTCCAACCCAACACTCGGGCGTACGCCTCCTCGGCACTGGCGGCGCCGCGAGCGGCCAATTGCACGTAACGGTCCAAGACCGCGCGTGCCTCGCTGCGCCACAACTCCTCGGTCCGATCCGTAAGCAGGTCGGAGTAAGTCGTCAGATACCGCTCGCGGAAGCCCAGCGCTTCCTCCACCAACGGCAAGGCCGCGGCGTAGTCTTCGCGGCCGAGCAGAATTACTTGCAGCACAATCGACGCGTTGTGATAAATGGCCTCGTTCGCCTTGCCATCGTCCTTCTGCTCGATGATTCTTCGCAGCAGCGGTTCGGCCTTCTGAGGCTGACCCAACGCCAAATGCACCCGAGCCAGCCGCACCTGGGCCGCGCGCGCATTGGCCGTCTTGCCGGCTGCCTCGAACAAATCGATGGCGTGTTCAGCGAGCGGGCGCGCCGCGGCGAAGTCGCCCTGGGCAAAATAGGCCTCGGTCAAGAAATCTTCCAGCACGGCATAGGCGTACGATTTCGTGTCGGCGTGCTTGGCAAACAACTCGATGGCGCGGCGGATGTGTTCGACGGCTTGGTCGTGCCTTCCAAGTCGCGTGTAAGCGCGACCCAGATCGAGCAGCGCCGCGGCAAACTCGGTGCTGTCTTCCAATCCGGCCTGCCGAACGGCAGCGGCCTTCGCTTGGGCAAAGTCATAAAGGCGTTGGGGTTCCTTGAGCCGATACGCGAGGTTGATTTGTTTGGACAAATAATCTCGCCATAGCGCCGGCTCCGTGGCTTGCGTCGGCGCTAGGATGACCCCGGCCTCGTCCAAATCACGCCGTGCCGAGACATGGTCGTCCAACATCACGTGCAATTCGCCTTGTAGGGCGAGCAACGTGCCGCGGCTGGAGGCATTGGGATAGCCAAGTTGAACGTAAACGTCGGCCGCGGCGCGGGCTGACTCGAGCGCTTCGGCATAGCGCTCTTGCTCTTTGAGGTTGAGCGCAAGATTCGAGCGGTTAAGCGCCCCAGCAGTCGACACGGAAGTGGCGAGCTGTCCATACAACGCCAGTCGCTGCCGATGCAGCGGCTCAGCTTCGGCGTACCTCGCCAGGTTTTGCAACCGCGTAGTAAGCTCGGGCAGCGCTTCATAGTACGTCACCGACTTCTCGCCACAGACCTTCTTGACCGCCTCGGCGGCGCGCTGCGCGGCCGCCAGCGCCTCTTCGAGCCGGCCCTCGCGGTCGTGACGGGCTGCCGCTTGCCACTCGTCTCGGGCCTGACGCAAGGGCGCAAGTTGCGCCTCGTTAAGCTGGGCTAGCCGTTGGGTTTCAGCCGTGTAGGCTTTGACCTCCAAGGTGGCCCAGTGCTCCTCGCCGAACCGTGCGATTCGCTGCGCCAGGAACCGCTTGTATACCGGCGCCGCGTCCGCAAACCGCAACTCGGCTCGGGCGGTGTCCACCTGCGCCAAGAACACGCGTTCCAAGTCGTTTTGCAGCTCGCCCACCACGCTCGATTCGTCGCCGTGCAGCTTGCCGGCTAGCTCGATCGCTTCCACCAGGGTTTTTTCGGCGTCCGTCCAGCGTCCTTGGGCGCGGGTCAACTGTTGGTGGCGAGTGAGCACGTTGAGCAAATCGTGTCCGGGATCGAATTGTCGAACTTCCGTCAACAACTGCTCGACGGCGGCCATCGCCTCGTCGATTTTTCCGGAGACTTGGTCTACGATCGCAATGTCGAAGCGCAGAGCCCGGTCCCAGCCTGCCCCCAGGTTTAGCTTCGCGGCGAGCTCGTGAGCTTGATGGAGGCTTTGGCGCGCTGGATCGTACTGGGAAAAATCGCGGTAAATGTTGCCCGACTTTTGCAGAGCCTGTACGAATTCAAGGCGTTGTTCGCCATAAACTTGCCTTACGCGTTCCAGGTATTCCGTCAGGACCGGCAGGCAACGCGTCTGATTGGCCATGGCCCAGTAACAGTTGACGAGATTCTCGACTGTCTCCACGGCTTCCGCGGCAGCCACTGCATTCGCCCCGCGATACACTTCCATGGCGCGAACGAGGTAATCCGCAGCATCCGCAGTTTTTCCCTGCTTGTAACACAAATTACCTAGATCGCGGAGAGTGCGGGCGTAGTCGAGCTGGTTCGTTCCGGTTGCGGCAATCTTGGCAAACGCCGGCTCTGAGAGCC
Source organism: uncultured Pirellulales bacterium (assembly GCA_964461275.1). GTDB lineage: Bacteria > Planctomycetota > Planctomycetia > Pirellulales > CAYNRE01 > CAYWTU01. The sequence goes on from CAYWTU010000647.1 coordinate 2,733, forward strand.
GGCGCATCTGTTCCGCCTTGTCCCACTGATTCAGGCCCCAGGCGGCGTAAGAAACACTTCGCAACAACACCGCCAGTCGATAGTTATCGCCGGGCAAATGCGGCTGGCTAAGGTCGAGGGCTCGCTGATAGGCGTCCAGCGCTTCCGCGTATTGCTGCTTTGCGTAAAAGGCCTCACCCTCGGCGCGTAGTTTTTCGGCTTCGACCAGCGCCGTCCGCACCTCGGGGGTCGCCGATGCGATCTGAGCCTGATACGCCAGCCGATCGCGGGCGCTTTGGGTCACCGCGTCGTCCTCGCCAAACACCTCGACGGCGCGCTGAACGCTGGCCTGTAGTCTTGCTTGGGCCTCGGCCAAATTGCCGGCCAGCGTCAGTTCCCTCGCCATTTTGACGTGATGGGCGAGGAGCGCATTACAAGTATTGCGCGTGTCGGCGCCTTGAGCTCCCTGAGCCTTGAGGTAGATGGCGATCCCTTTCTCATATGCCTTTTCAGCCTCCACAAGCTTCTTCTGCAAGGCATAGTTGTCTGCGATCCAGTATTGC
>CAYWTU010000648.1:0-3271 GCA_964461275.1 uncultured Pirellulales bacterium
CTTCAAGCTGGTAGGCGATCAGATTGAAAAACGCGGCGCCCTCCAACAGCGCCGCTCCGACGATCGTCTTCAAACTGAACAGGGCGCTCAGTGTTTTCGGCCCCATGGCGGCACGATCGGCCCATGCCTCGGCCGTGAGCTGTTTCGTCTGGTTACGGACGATCAACTGTGGCACAACCGCCGACGCGGCGCCGGCGCCGGCCGCCACCGCGATGGCGATGAGCCATATTCCGACGCCTTGCGGCATGACGATCAACGGCGCTCCCTGCTGCAACTTCAGCGCCACGACCACGCCCAAAAACGTCATCACACCCATTGCCAGCGCTAGGACGATGATCTGCAACAACCGCACGATGGGGTGCGGACCGGTTCCTGGTACGTTGGGCGGGACCATGATCTTCCTTTAGGCGACCAATCGCTGCGCGTTCGCCATGATGGCACATTCAGCTTCGCTTTCAGCAGAGAACGCCGCCGAATTCTACCAAAATCACCACCATAGCGGCGACGGTGACTGCGCGCGACGCCAAACCAAGGGCGACTTTGGTTTTTCTGGGCGCGCGTCGGCCGCGGAATCGCCCGTCTGCTTGACCTCGGCTTCGTGACGGTCGACCGTCGAGCCAATCGTGGCGCCTTGATTGGGCGGTTGCACTTCGGGAGTGGCGGCGGGCTGCGGGTCCGCTTCTGGCGGCTGACTGACTTGCGAGGCTAAGGCCGAGTCATCGAAAAACACTTCCTCGTTGGTCCGCATCCGCCGAGCTCGCGGCGCGCCGTCCTGCGACAGCAGCAATTCGCCCTCACGGCTCCGGCCGTTGATCAGGGTGCGGCGTTGGAACGGGCGCACGCCCAGCAGCCACGTTTCACTCGTGTCGGCGATCATCGGCACCGTCCCCGACTGCCACAGCGGCCGGCCCGTCTCGCGGTTGTAGGCGAAAACCGCGATCTTCGCGACGGCCCGCTGCTTCGACTTGCGGGCCAGCGTCATCTGCGGCACCACGCTGATCGGCATTGGCACGCCAGGCACGATCTGCGGCACAGGCATCTGCGGCAAGCCGACCATCAGTTCATTGCGGTCGGTGCCGACGCCGCCCGAGCGAGCCTCGAGCACAATCTCTGCGTCGTCGCGTTTCTCGCACAGCGCCGCGCCGCTGGCCAGCAGGTGTTGTCGCAACGCGCTGATGACATATCGTTCATCGCTAACGCCCTGCAAGTACTGAGGATCAAAGTAAACCCGCTTTTCGTCCAGCGCCCGGAAGTCAAGCCGATTGATCGCCTTGTCGATGGCGGTGGACAACAGCAACTGCTCGGTGGCGGTGCGCGGGGTGTCGGTCGAGCGCGTCGTGGCGCAGCCGACCACCACCGGCCAGGCGCAGAACAACGCCGCTACGGCCCACCAGGGCCGGCGTCGTGACTTTGGCGAAGTAGGGTGGTCGGTCATCGTGCTGCCAACGTCGAAGTTCGACTGCCGCGGGACAACCTGCCCCAAACGCGGCGGGCGGAGTATAGCGACGCCATGCCGGCGGCCAAACCTTGATCCTGACGCCGGCATCGCGTTTGTTTCATCGACTTAGCGTTGGAGGCGGCCAATTGGCAGAACACCAGGCGGCGTCTATGCTTACGGCCCTCCGGTAAACGGTCGACCATCGCGGGGCGTTCGACAAATCGAACGCTAATCCGGTGCGACGATAGGGCTCCGAAACGCTGCCTAAACGACCTCGTCCATCACTATCTCGCGTTGTTGCCCGAACGCGCAGGGGCGCCCAATTTGACGATCGAAGCACCATTGCGACCGTTTGATCCGGCGAACGCCGAGGTGATGGCCGACCCGTTTCGCGCCTTCGAAGCACTGCGCCGCCACGACCCCGTGCACTTTAGTTCGCCGCTGGGAGGCTGGCTGCTGACGCGGTACGACGACGTCAAGCTGGCGTGCAGCGATCGCCGATTTTCCGCCGATCGCGTCGGACCCTTTTTTCGCCGCCTCGACGACGGCAACCACCCCTACGGTCAACTGGAAAAGCTGCTTGGCAGTTGGGCCGTGTTTACCGATCCGCCGCGGCACACGCGGCTACGGGCGCTTCTAAATCGCGCATTCACGCCGCGCGTGGTCGAGGGACTGCGGCCGCAGATCGCTGGCTTGGTGGAACAGTTGTTGGAGGAAGCGGCCGACGGCGACAGGCTCGACCTGATGTCAGGGCTCGCCTATCCGCTGCCGGCGCTGGTGATCATGCTCCTCTTGGGCGTTCCGCGGGAGGATCTCGACCGGGTCAAGCAATGGTCGGATGAATTGGCGCTGTTTGTCGGTTCGGCGCAGCGCAGCGTGGACAAGTATGGCCGCGCGGAACGGGCGATCGGCGAGATGGCGGAGTACTTTCGCCGCCTAGTGGCCGAGCATCAAGCGGCGACCTGTCCCGTCGCCAAACGGCACGACCTGTTGGGAGAACTGATTGCCGCCCGCGACGCCGGCGACAAGCTGAGTGACGACGAGTTGTTGGCAACCGCCATCCTGTTGCTGTTTGCCGGACACGAGACCACCACCAATCTGATCGGCAACGGCACGCTGGCAATGATTCGCTGCCCGGGGGCGTGGGACGAATTGCGGAGCCGGCCGCAGATCATCGAAACCGCCGTCGAGGAATTGCTGCGGTACGACGGCCCGACCGGGGCCGTGGTTCGCGTGGCGCTGGAGGATGTGACGCTGGGCGGTCGCACGATCCGTGCCGGCCAACGGGTGTTTGCCATGGTCAACGCCGCCAATCGCGACCCAGCGGCCTTTGCCGAGCCTGACCGGCTCGACTTGTGCCGGACGAACAACCGCCACCTGACGTTTGGGCACGGCATTCACTTTTGCCTGGGAGCGCCCTTGGCGCGGGTCGAGGCTCAAATCGCCTTCAGCGCCATGGCGCAGCGGTGGTCGCGCGTCGAACTAGCCGCTGACGACGTGACCTGGAGCGATTCGTTGGTCCTGCGCGGCGTCCGATCTCTGCCGCTGGTGGCGCGCTAATTGACGCGGCGAACAACCACGTGATTGCCGCGGGCGATGACCACTTCCACTTTTTCGCCGACATCGATCAATTCGCCGTCGGCCACGACGTCGACCGCCTGATCGCCGACGCGAATCTTGCCGGCCGGACGCAGCGGGGTCACCACCGTTCCGGTCGATCCCACCAGATGTTCAAAGCGACCGAGCGCCTCGCGCTCGGCTATTTCCCGCCGTTCCGCGCCTTGCGGTGGCTGCAGCACCACGTTGCTGAACAACGGCGTTGCGAACAACAGC
>CAYWTU010000649.1:0-3270 GCA_964461275.1 uncultured Pirellulales bacterium
GCGGCATTGAACGCCGATTTGACTTAAGAAGAATTCCTGCACCAGCAGGTTGCGGGCGACATTTTAGCTCGCGAGTTTCGCGGCGAACACTACGCCCAGCGCGTTGTGGCCACGGGGTTCTTGGCCCTTTCGCGCCGTTACGCCACTGCGCCCTACGAGTTGTGGCATCTGACCCTTGAGGACGCCATCGACACGCTCGGCCGGACCGCGCTGGGGCTCACCATGCGCTGCGCCCGCTGTCACGACCACAAATACGATCCGCTCACCATGCGCGACTACTATGCGTTGTACGGCGTACTGGCGAGCACGCGATTCCCTTACGCGGGCTCCGAAGAGTTTCAATCGATGAATCGGCCGCGGCAAAACTTCGCGGCCTTGGTAACGCCTGCGGAAGCGGCGCCGCGGTGGGAGGCGTACCGCCAACAAGTCCAAACGCTGCAGTTGCAATATGACGCGGTGAAGGCCAAGCCTGCCCCCGCCGGGGCCGGCGACCCGCCATCCGACGACGAAACGCGAAAAAAGGACGAGGAATTTCGCAAGCAACAGGAGAAACGCCTCCGCGGTGAATTGCGCTTGCTGGCCGGTCCAGGCGCCCCGGCCGGTCTACCGGTGGCCTACGCCGTTTCCGAAGGAGACGTGGCCGACACGGCGATTCAGAAACTTGGCGAACCTAGCCAGCCGGGCGAGGTTGTTCCACGCGGCGTGCCGGCGCTGTTTGGCCCCATGGCGGAGCCCGTTCCAGCGGGAAACAGCGGCCGGCTCGAACTGGCCCGCTGGTTGACCGGGCCGGCGGCGCCCCTGACGGCCCGGGTGATGGTCAATCGCTTGTGGCAACACCGTTTCGGTCGTGGCCTGGTGGGGACGCCGTCGAATTTCGGCCTTCGTGGCGAGGCCCCCACGCACCCGGAACTGTTGGACTGGCTCGCGCTGCAATTGATCGATCGCGGCTGGTCGCTGAAGGCGATCCACCGGCTGATCCTCACCTCCGAGACGTACCGGCTGTCGACCGACTCGGACGAGGCGTCCCGAGAACTCGATCCAGGGAACCTGTGGTTGGGGCGGCAGAATCGGCGGCGTCTGGACGCCGAGGCGCTCCGCGATGCGGCGCTATGCGCATCGGGCGGCTTGGATTTGCAGCAGCCCGATCCGCACCCGTTCCCGCCGATCGAAAAATGGAACTGGACGCAGCACGCGCCGTTTCGGGCAGTGTACGCGTCGCAGTCGCGGAGCGTTTACCTGCTGACCCAACGGATTGTCCGCCACCCCTACCTGGCGCTGTTCGATGCGCCGGACACGAACACCACCAGCGATCAGCGGACGAGCGCCACGGTGCCGCTGCAAGCGCTGTTCTTCCTCAACGACCCTTGGTTGGCCCAACAGGCCGAAACTTTGGGCGGACGAGCGATGTCCGAGGCTACGGACGCCCCGGGCCGGATCGAACGAGTCATGCAATGGGCCTGGTCGCGCTCCGCCCGGCCCGAGGAAATGCAGCGCTGGTTGGCCTATCTGGAGCAGCAGCAGGCGCTGGCCCAACAGGCGGGGATGGATGACGACGCGGCACAGCGTGCCGCCTGGACCAGCCTGGCCCGCGTGGCGCTGATGGCCAACGAGTTTGTATATGTCGATTGATCCGTCTGGTGCGCAAGAGGTCGACCGACGCCTCTTTTTGAAGCAGGCGACCGCGGCCGGCTGCGCCGCAGCTTGCTACGGAACGCCTTGGGCGCTGGCGGCCGAACTGGGCGGCGCCGAGGTTCTTGCTCCGCAGCCGACTCATTTCCCGGCTAAGGCCCAGCAACTTCTGTTTGTATTCCTAACTGGCGGCGTTTCTCATTTGGACACATTCGACCCCAAGCCGCGACTGAACGTCGACGAGGGCAAGACGGTCAGCGCCGCCGGCCTCCGCGGGGCGGAGACCTTGCCGCTGTTGGGTTCGCCGTTTCAATTCGAGCGGTGCGGACAGTCGGGGCTGTGGATCAGCGAATTGTTTCCCCGCCTGAAAACGGTGGCCGACGACTTGTGCGTCATTCGCAGCCTGCACACCGACATCGTCGAACACTTTCAAGCCACGCTGGCCATGCACACCGGCTCGGCCACGGTCCCGCTGCCGAGCATAGGCGCCTGGTTGAGTTATGGCCTGGGAACGATGAGCGCGAACTTGCCGGCATATGTGGTGCTGTGCGAACATCTGCCCTATGCCGGGGCGCAGGTTTGGGACAACCACTTCCTGCCGCCTCACCATCAAGGCGTGCGGATCACGCCGGGCGACGAGCCCATCGCCAATCTCCGTCCGCCCGCCACGCCCGCCACGGTGCGCGAGTTGGAGCGCGAGATGCTTCGCCAGGTCGATCGGGCGCATGCCGAGCTGCGGCGCGGCGATGTGCAGTTGCGGGCTCGCAGTCATTCGTTCGACGTGGCGCACGGCATGATGCGCGAGGCGCCGGAGGCCTTCGACCTTTCGCGCGAGACGGCCGAGTGCCGTGCGCTGTACGGCGTGGCCGATGCCGATCGGCAGAGCTTCGCCTGGCAATGCCTTGTTGCGCGGCGATTGATCGAACGAGGCGTGCGGGTGGTCGAGCTGATCGACACCGGCTCGCACGACAATTGGGACGCCCACGGCGATATGCAACAGCACCGCGGCAAGGCGGCGCGGGTCGACGGCCCGTTGACGGCGCTGCTCGTCGACTTGAAACGGCGGGGAATGTTCGATTCCACGCTGGTGGTCATCGCAACCGAGTTTGGCCGCACGCCGTGGGTGAACAATGCCGGCGGCAAAGGTCGGAATCACTATGCCAACGCTTTTACGTCCCTGCTGATGGGGGCGGGCGTTCGCGGCGGGATCGCCTATGGCCAAACCGACGACTACGGCGCGAACATCGTCGCCAACCCGTGCCATGTACACGACTACCACGCCACGATCTTGCACCTCCTGGGCCTGGACCACACCAGGCTCACCTACCGCTACGCCGGCCGCGATTTCCGCCTGACCGACGTCCACGGGCAGGTGGTCCGCGAAGTCTTGATGTAGTTTTCCCGGCCTTGGCCCGTGGAAATCGCGGGCTCGTCGCTCACGCCAACGGCGTGCGCCCCGGCTGTGCCACGTCGGGCACACCCAGGCTGCCCCAATCGTACTTGTCGGGACCCAACCGCTCTTGCGAGTTGAGGGCCTGCTCCCAAGTGACTTCCTTGCCGGTATAGGTGGCCATGCGGCCCATGATCGCCAAGAGCGTGCTGCGGGCCATGAACACACCGTTGTTGATCGGGTTGCCGGAG
>CAYWTU010000650.1:0-3264 GCA_964461275.1 uncultured Pirellulales bacterium
CAGCGACGTACAGGTGACCACGCGAACCAAACCGGCGCCGCTCCCCAGCAATTGCCGTTCGACATGCAGGTTCCGCGGTCGCCGCTCACTTCCTGGCCCGTCGAACACTTCGTTGATTGCCCACTCCAATTGCGCCAGGTCGACCAACAGGTCGGCCCAATCGGGCGCTTCCGACACATCATCCGCTGCGCCGTCGCGGGCGGGACGGGTCTCGGCTAGGTAATTGGGCAGCGATGCCCCCAAGCGGTTCAACGTGTAGCTCCGCGAGGGATGCGCCACGAGGAATCCGATCGCCAAGGCGTCGAACGCCTCGCGACCGGCCGCCACAGCCAACAACGGGAACTCGGCGCGCAGACACTCCAGCAGTCGAGCAAAATAGGCGTTGGAATAGATGGCCAGTCGCTCGAGGCTGGACAAACTTCGAGAGGGACAGACCCACGTCTCCAGCTCGTGAGGCGCCACGAGGAGACGCGAACGGGCCGAAGCGCTCTGCAAACCGGCCGTCACTCCACCGGGATCGGAAATCACGGCCTGAAACCAGTGCTGCACCAGCGGCAACGGGACGGTTTCGGACGTTCGTGGGTGGGGGTGGTTCTCGTCCATCTTCACTTCGAGCGAGATTCGTCGACCAGAAACGAAATCGGGTTGGCAACGCCCGCAGCGACAAGTTGGGGGCGCGTGTCTGGCAATCGGATTTCAGTTGAAGGCAACCTCGCCATGTGCTCCTTGGCCCGCAACACCTCGGCATGTACGACCGGAAACGCCGGGATTTTGGCGTCCCATTCCAACAGCGTTGAGACGCCGCCGGACAGCCGGTGGGCCTGACCAAAGAGCTCCCATACCGGGTCAATCACGGGCCCGTCGTGCGTGTCGATCAGATGTGTGCGGCAATTCGTGTGGCCAGCCAGATGCATCTGCACGACGCTTTGCGCCGGCACGCCGCGGAGGAATGCGCCCGGATCGAAGTCGTGATTGACGCTGCACACATAAACGTTGTTCACATCGAGCAGTAGGCCGCATCCAGTCAAGTCGACCAGCCGAGACAGGAACTCCCATTCGCTCATGGTCGAGGCCGTGAACGTTGCGTAGGTGCTGGGGTTCTCCAGCACCAACGGCCTTTCGAGGAAGTCCTGCACCTGGCGCACGCGGTCGGCTACATGCGTCAGTGACGCCTCGTGGAGCGGCATCGGCAACAAGTCGTGCGTGTTGACTCCCGCCACGCCGGTCCAGCACAAATGGTCCGACACCCAGCGGGCTCGCGTCTCCTGCGCCAGCCGCTTGAGCTTGGCCAGGTAATTCCAATCGAGCGGGTCGGCGCTGCCGATCGACAGCGATACGCCGTGCATAACCACGGGGTAGCGTTCGGCAATCTGCTCGAGCACGTACCGCGGTCGCCCTTGGGTGTCGAGAAAATTTTCGCTGATGATCTCAAACCAATCGACGGCCGGCCAGTTTTCCAAGATGTGCCGAAAGTGGACGGTGCGCAGCCCAACCCCCAGCCCCAGGTTCGGCAGCCCCAACTTGTTGTGGCTCGGTGCTTCAGCACTCATGACGAATAGCCGATTTATGGGCGGCCGCCCGGTTCTTCACGAATTACGGCGAACGTCACCTTCCAGATTCCCGCTTGCGTGCAGGCCGTGAGAATGGGTTCGATGACGCGATAGGGGACTCGGCGATCGGCTCGAATGCGCACTTCGATGTCGTCACCGTGTTGCCGAGCCTCGACCCCTATCCGCTGCTGCAAATCGGCGGCGGAGACCGGTTGGCCCGACAGCGACAGCTCGCCCGAGGGCTGCACATTGACCACCACGCGCCGCGTGGGGGCATCGATCGCCGGGCGGCCGGTGGCGGCGTCGGGCAATGCCAGCTCGAGTTGTGTCTCCTGTTGCGCCAGATGGCTGGCCACCAGGAAAAAGACGATTAATTGAAACACGATGTCGATCATGGGAGTCATGTTGAAACCTACGTCGCCGCGCCGTTGACCAGGGGGAACGCGCATGGGCGGCTCTACTCGACAATCGGAGGCGGTTCGACGACCGTGCCGCCGGGCCGGCGACGGCGCAATGGCGCCAGCAGCGAGTGGGCCTTCGCGGCCACCTCGGTCAGTAGCCCGTCTTGCCGATTGCGCAACACGGCGAACGCGGCCAGCGAGGGAATCGCCACCACCAGCCCCTGCACCGTAGTGACCAATGCCAAGTAAATCCCTTCGGCCAGATCGGCGGCACGGGCGGCGCCCTGAGTGACTGCCACTTCGCGAAAGGCCATCACCATGCCGATTACGGTGCCCAACAGTCCCAGCATGGGGGCGATGTTGCCGATGACTGCTAGATATTCCACGCGGCGATACATGCGCGAGGCCTGCTCGGCCAAACTGTCCTCGACCGCTTTCTCGACGACGGGCCAATCGGCCGCCGACTCGGACAGGCCGGCGTGCAACACGTGCGATAAGAGACTAGGGTGCTGACGACAAAGCTGCTCGGCTCTACTCCACTGTCCCTGCCGAATTGCCTCACGCAACGGATCCATGAGCCGGGCGGGCATCAACCGTTCATTGCGAATCGTGAGCAGATGCTCGATGACCACTGCCGCCGCCACCACCGACAACGCCATGGTGACGTAACCGACCAGCCCACCGGCATGGACAATTTGCAAGAACGACTGCGGCGGTTCCGCGCCGGATGGCGCCTTGGCCGCGGCGTCTTGCCCCCGCGACGCCGCCGGACATGCCAAACCCATCAGGCAGACTGCCGCGCCAAGCGTCACCGGCCATCGTCGTTGCATTTGTAACACCGGCACATTCCTTGGCGTGGTTGAGCTAACGATTCTTGGCCGTGTCGCCGGATCGGGCTGCGTGCAGCCAGCCGGCACGGTCGAAATAGACTTCGTTGCGAGTGATTTTCTCGCCGGAAATTTCTACGATGTCCAGGCCTTGTTCGGCGATCGTTTGGTCGCCCACGGGAATGCGTGCTTGCCATTTGAGCGTGCATCCAGCCGGCGTCGGCATGACTTCCATCACTTCCCATCGCCAATTGGGGTTGGCCCCCAACAGCTTAGTGAAATACAGCTCCAGCTCCTGCCGGCCGTGCAAACCTTCGGGTTTGGCCGGATCGCGGTAAAAGGCGTCGTTGGCGTAATGGGCCAAGAGACGCTGCGGTTCGTTGCCGGTCCAACTCGCCAACCACTGGCGGCAGAACGATTCGAGTTCAACTTGATTCATGGAAGGCGCCTTCTGCGACACCGGACGGTCGAGCTATTCCTGCGCCT
>CAYWTU010000651.1:0-3262 GCA_964461275.1 uncultured Pirellulales bacterium
CAACGACCGGCGGGCCGGCGGCAACGGGTCGGCCGCAAGTTCCGGACGTTCAGTGGGTGGAGTCATGATACGTTCGTCCTGAACCTAAGGCTGCCGCGTCGCTTCCACCGGAATTTCAGCTTCAACGAATTACAAGCCGTTTTACCGGCAATCCAAACGATTGGCGTCCTCCTCTGCCCCAGGCATAATGGAAGCACCAGTCGCTTTCCTGCGCCACCCCCAATGCTCATCGCCCTTTCGCCCGACCGCCGTGTGGTCGCGGTCGGTCCGCCATGCTCGTTACCATCATTGACTACGGAATCGGCAATCTGCAATCGGTGGGGGCGGCGTTTCGCAAGACAGGCGCCGAAGTCCGCGTTTCCGCCGATCCCGGCGACGCCCTGGCGGCCGATAAGTTGGTGCTCCCCGGCGTCGGTTCGTTCGCGGCGGGGATGGAGCACCTCCGCAGCCGCGGTTTGGTCGACGCGCTTCAGCGGCGTGTGATGACCGATCGAACGCCCATCTTGGGCATTTGCCTGGGCTTGCAGTTGTTCACGCGCCGCAGTGAGGAAGGCGACGCCGCGGGGTTGGGCTGGCTGGCGGCCGAGACCCGGCGGTTTCCTTTTTCCCAGACAAACGACCCCAAGGTGCCGCACTTAGGGTGGAACGAAGTGCGGTTCGACGCCAAACACCCGCTGCTCGAAGGCGTGCCGCCGCACGCCTGTTTCTACTTCGCACACTCCTATACGGTCTGTTGCGACCGCCCGGAAGACGTTTTGGGATCAACGCGCTACGGCTTGGACTTCGCGTCGGCGGTTCACTCAGGCAATCTTTACGGCATCCAGTTTCACCCCGAAAAAAGCCACGGCGCCGGCCAGCGGCTGATTGAAAACTTCGTTCGCCACGGCTAGCCTGGCCGAGCAAGCTGGCCCCAGATTCTCCCATGCACAAGATCCGCGTCATTCCGCTGCTGCTCTTGCGCCATTGGGGGATCGAGAAGAGCATCCGCTTCGGCGAATTGGTTTACATCGGCAGCCCGATCAACGCCGCTCGGGTGTTCAATGGACGCAACGTCGACGAGTTGATCTTGGTCGACATTGTGGCCACCGCCGAGGGGCGGGGCCCCCGAACCGAAATCATTCGCCAGATTGCCGAAGAAACGAATATGCCGCTCTCGGCCGGAGGCGGAATACGCGACGTTGGTCAAATCCGCGATTTACTCGCGGCAGGCGCCGACCGCGTCGTGATCAACACCGCCGCCGTGGAAAATCCTTTGCTCATTCGCGCCGGGGCCGAGCAGTTTGGCAGCCAGTGCATCGTGGTGTCGATCGACGCCCGACGACGCGACGACGGCCGCTACGAGGCGTTTATCCATGGCGGAAAAACGGCCGTCGGTCGCGACCCGCTCGATTTGGCCCTTGCCGCGCAGGAACTGGGCGCAGGCGAGATACTGCTGACCTCCATCGACCGCGACGGCACGATGAGCGGTTACGACTTGGAACTGACGCGACGCGTGGCTGACGCGCTGACGATCCCCGTCATCGCCTGCGGCGGCGCTGGAAGCGTGGCCCACATGGCCCAAGCCGTGAACGAAGGACACGCATCGGCGGTTGCCGCTGGGGCGTTCTTCTTGTTCTATGGCCGTCGCCGGACCGTGCTCATTACCTATCCCACGGACGACGAATTGCGGATTCACTTGGGTGCCGAGCGCGTACGCTCAAAGGACGATGCATGAACGCAGGCGCCAGCTTCTTGATTGCTTCCGGACTGACGTTTTTCCAGACCGACGCCGCCATCATCGGCACGGCGCTGGCGGCGCAGCAGGGCAAGCTGCACATGGGAGCCGCCCTGGCCGGTTGTTTCTTCGGAGGCGCGGTGGGCGACGTCGTTTGGTTTCTGTGTGGGCGATATCTGGGAAAATGGGCCCTGGAGCGCCGGCCCGTGACGTGGTTCGTGCGGCCCCAACAGATGGCAATCGCCAGCCGATGGCTGTCGCGAAGGGGAGACCTATTGCTCGTCATTAGTCGATTCCTGCCCGGCCTCTGCACCGCAATTCAGTTCATGGCCGGCATGTTGCACGCTCGGCCCCGCCGGGCGATACCGCTGTTGTTGACAGCCGCCGCGCTGAATACGTTCGCGGTATTTAGCCTGGCGGTGTGGCTGGGCCATGGGATTGAAACGTACCTGTCGGCCTATCGCCAGGCGGCGGTGTGGATCATCGTCGCTGCCGGATTGATGCTCTTGGTCGTGTTGCACTTCGGACCCGGTCTCATCACCAGCCGGCTCGCAAAGGATGTCGTCAAGCCCGTCGCCGGCTTAACCAACGCCGATTCTCCTGAAAACACCGCCGGTCAATCATGATCATCTTGGGCATTTCAGGCGGAACAAGCGCCGGCAACCAGGACGGCGCCGCGGCTTTGCTCATCGACGGCCAGCTCGTCGCCGCCGCCGAAGAAGAACGCTTCACCGGCGTCAAGTTCGCCAACGGCCAGTTGCCCAAGCACGCCATGCACTACTGCCTGCGTCGGGCCGGGTTGAAGATTTCCGACGTCGACGCCGTCTCGTTCCCCGGCGCCACCTACCAGGGAATCCGCGACATCCTGCGCCGCTACTTTGAATACAACTTCGGTCGCTCTCCGGCGATCGAACTTGTGGATCATCATCTGGCCCATGCCGCGTGCGCCTACTTCGCCAGCGGTTGGGACGACGCCTTGGTGGTGACCGCCGATTTCTCCGGCGACGGCAAATCGACAACCGTCAGCGCCGCCCAGGCCGGACGTATCGCGCCGCTGTTGCAAAAGCATAAACCCGACTCGCTGGGCGTGTTCTACTCGGCGGTGACGCAATACTTGGGCTTTCTCAAGGACAGCGACGAATACAAATTGATGGGCATGGCCGCCTATGGCCAGCGGCGCTTCGATTTGGAACACGTTCTGGAAGTCACGGCCGACGGCTACCGGTTGCACGAAGGGTTCCTGCAAGGCGTCGTGGCGGGTCGGCCGGCGCCGACCAAGCAAGAACGTCTGTTCGACCAGTTTCCGCTCGAGCCGCCGGCGCGGTTGCCGGGAAGCCCGTTCGAGCAGACGCATTTTGACATCGCCGCCTCGGCGCAACGGCAATTGGAGCGGGCCGTGCTGCGGCTGGTGGAACACTACCGCGGCGCTACGGGGCTGAACCGCGTCTGTCTGGCAGGGGGCGTGGCGCTCAACTGCCTGATGAATCAGAAGATTCGCGAGCTGCCCGGCATTGATAGCTCCGGCAGAAATTCCCGTTATGACCGGAA
>CAYWTU010000652.1:0-3257 GCA_964461275.1 uncultured Pirellulales bacterium
TGGTTTGACTTCGAGTGCTTTCGTCACGACGCACTTCTCCGCAGCTGCTGGCACCCTGGCTTGGGCTTTGATGGAATGGATCACTCGAGGCAAGCCGAGTGTGCTCGGAGCTTGCTCGGGTGCGGTTGCCGGCCTGGTGGTGATTACACCCGCCGCAGGATTCGTGAACTGCATGCCGGCTCTCGGCATGGGCGCTTTGGCTGGCATCGTCTGCTTCCTGGCTTGCACCAAGCTCAAGGGCTGGGGCAAGTACGACGATTCGTTGGACGCCTTCGGCGTACATGGCGTCGGCGGCACCCTGGGCGCTGTCCTGACCGGCGTGTTTGCCACGCGAAACGTGTTCGGCGGGGCCGACCCGTTGGGCATGTTGGAGCATGGCCCGCTGCTCGAACGGCAGATTGCCGCCGTCGTCGTCACCTGGATTTATGCCGCGGTAGTTTCATTCGTGCTGCTCAAGGTGTTGGACCTGGTGATGGGTCTCCGCGTGCCGCAGCAAGAAGAGGTCCAAGGCCTGGACTTCACTCAACACGGCGAAGAAGGGTACATCTTCATCTAGCGCCGGCCGGTCCGGCGCAGCGCAGACCGCCCCTGGGCGACCTGCGGCGTCGGCCGACTTCGCAACGATTCGTTTTCCCCGTTACATTACACCACTGAGGCGCCGCAGCGGGTTGTTACAAGACGTTCCAAGCGATCGTCCAGCGCGATCCGCCGCGGCGGCGAGGAGATAGAAATATGAAAAAGATCGAGGCCATCATTCGACATTTCAAGCTAGAGGACGTGAAGAACGCCCTTAGCGAACGCGGCGTGCACGGCATGACCATCACGGAGGTCCGCGGCTTCGGCCGACAAAAGGGGCACACCGAAATGTACCGCGGCACCGAATACGCCGTGGATTTCGTCCCGAAGGTGAAGATGGAGGTCGTGGTCGACGACGACCGTTTGCAAAACGTGATCGATACGATCATGCGAACCGCGCAGACGGGCCAAATTGGCGACGGTAAAATCTTCGTCACCAGCCTCCACGAAGTCGTGCGCATCCGTACGGGCGAAACGGGCCAACAGGCGATCTAACGATCGCGGCTCGATTCGTCATCGTGCTTAGGGCGTGTGCGGTCATCACAGGCGGCGCTGGCCGCACACGCCCGTCTTCTTTGCCGCGCCGCCGCATTGGGCTCCGCGCCTGAAACGACACTTGGCATGGCCCTTTCCCGCTTGCGCCCTGGCGTCGTCAGCGCCCGTGAGCGGCTGGTGGCCCAGCGGCGGAAGATCGCGGAGCGCCACCGCGCGGGCGGTCCAGGAATTCAAATCAGCCGTTCGCTGTGCGATCTGCTCGACGAGACGGTTCTCGATTTGTTCGAGGCCATCCTGCTCGACCTGCACGAAACCGAGCCCGGCGGCTTGCGCGAGGAAGTGGCCCTGGTGGCCCACGGCGGTTACGGCCGTCGCGACGTGGCGCCCTATTCCGACGTCGACCTGATGATCCTTCATGCCCCGTCCGCGGCCAGGCGCGTGGCGCCCTTGGCCGAACGGCTGTTGCAAGACGTGTTCGACGTCGGGCTGGTGCTGGGACAGAGCGTTCGGACTACCGCGCAGGCCTGCCAGTTGGCTCGCGAGGACGCCACTATTTGGAGCGCGCTGGTCGAGTCACGCCTGTTGGCCGGAAGCCAGGCGCTGTTCGACCAGTTTTTCGCGGCCCTGCAGAAGACCACCCGTCGTGGTCGGTTTCGCTTGTTGCAAGCCGTCACCAATGCCCGTGACGAGGAGCGTCGACAATACGGCGACACCATTTTTCTGCTCGAGCCCAACGTCAAACGTTCGCACGGTGCGCTCCGCGACTTGCAATTGCTGCGCTGGACCGGCTTCGCCCGCTACGACGCGGCCGCCGCCGGCGATTTACAGCTTCGCGGCCGCCTGACGGGCGACGAGGTCGAACGGCTGAGCCAGGCCTACGAGTTCCTGCTCCGTGTTCGCAACGAACTGCACTTTCATGCCGGCAAATCCTGCGACCTGCTGGATCGAGCCGAACAGGTACGCGCGGCCGCCGCGTTTGGCTACCGGGGGGGCGCGGAGTTGTTGCCCGTGGAGGCGTTCATGAGCGAATACTTCCGCCGCACAACCGACGTGAGCCGGATTCTCACCCGGTTCTTGGACAACGCACAGCCGCGGGCCCGGTGGCGCGAGATGTTGGTGCCGCTGGTGGCGCATCGGGTCGAAGGCGATTTCTTCGCCAGCCATCGGGCCATACACGCCTCGCGGCGCGGCGCGATCAAGCTGCGGGGCAACCTACTGGAAATCCTCCGCCTGGCCGATTTAGCCAATCAGTACGACGCCCGCATTGCCCATCGTACGCGGGAATTGGTCCGCAGCACGGCCGGCGAGATTTCGCCCGATCTGGCACCCGAGGCCGCCGCCCGCTTTGTTTCCTTGCTGGGAAAACCGGCCCGACTGGTTGAATTGCTGCGATTTCTCCACGACTGCGAGGTTCTGGAAAAGATCATTCCGGCGTTCCGGCACGCGCGGGCCCTGCTGCAATTCAATGAGTACCACAAGTTCACGGTCGATGAACACTGCCTGCGAGCGGTGGAGTGCGGCGCCGAATTGGCCCGCGACGAAGGGCTGGTGGGCGAGGTCTATCGCAGCATTCAGGACAAGGCCCCGTTGCACCTGGCGCTGTTGATCCACGACCTGGGCAAAGGCCTGCCCGGCGATCACAGCGACGTCGGCTTAGAGATTGCCGCGGAAACGGCCGCCCGGCTGCGGCTTTCCGAGGCCGATGCGGAAACGGTGAAGTTTCTCGTGCATAAGCACCTGAACATGGCCCACTTGGCGTTTCGCCGCGACACCAGCGATCCGCAGTTGGTCGTCAAATTCGCGGCCGAAGTGGGAACGGCCGAAAAACTGCGGATGCTCTTGGCGCTGACCGCGGCCGACTACGCCGCGGTGGGACCCGGCGTCTGGAACAACTGGAAAGCCACCGTGCTAGCCGATCTTTATCGCCGCACGCTGTGGCACCTGGCGGGCGAGACCGGGGGCGCGGCGCACGATCGAGTCGCCAAGCGCCGCGGCGAACTGCAATCGCTGCTCGAAGTCGCCCCCGACGCCGCGTGGCATCGCCGCCAGATCGAATCGCTCCCCAGCGGCTATCTGCTGGTCACACCGCCCGACCGTGTCGTCGCCGACCTGACCCTGCTTCACGAATTGCCGACCGACCGGGCCAGCGCCAGCGGTCGGTTTCTCGTCGAAAGCGACGCCATGGG
>CAYWTU010000653.1:0-3247 GCA_964461275.1 uncultured Pirellulales bacterium
CGGGTGATCGTCGGTCGGAAGGTAGTCTCGGCTCACGCGGGACAGGTCGATCACGTTCACGTCGAACGCGGCAAGGACTTCGTTGAGCACGGTGTCCTGCCCGTTGGATTCTAAAGCCAGCACGAAAAACTCGACCCCTCGCGCGCTGCACCCGCGCTGCATCTTGCGCAATAGTTCAACCGAGATGCGGCGCTCCTGCTCGTCCAAGTTGGGTCCGTCGTCCCAGGTGTTTTCGTCCACGGGAACCAAGCCGTGGTATCGCAATTGGTTCCCCTCGAAATCGAACAGCGGAAAATCGAAAGTGGCTGACTCGCGGATCACGCGACGTCGATAGTTGCGCAGGCGGTGCTTGCCCAGCCAACCGTACAAGATACACCCCGGCGGGTCGGGACGCGCCAACAGGTCTTCCACCACCAGCGCCGCATGTGCCGTTCCCCAGCCCAAAACAGAATAGTTTCCCACGCGCCGCTCGGGCCAGGCCTGGTTGGCAAGCCAGGCGGTGTAGTGAGCGTCGTCGGCCACGCCAAAACCGAAAGTAAACGAACAACCCACCACGGCGATCTCGCGACCCTGCCGCGCCTCGGGCCGATGCGCCGTCCGGCGCCAACCGTTGGCGTCGGTGTGATAGACGACATCGAAATCGCGATGATGATGGCGGGCAGCCGTTTGCCTACGGTTTCGGTAGCCGTAGCGTGGATCGGCCTCCATATACGGATCGTTCCACTCCTTTTCGCTGGTCCAGGCGATCGGTTTGTCGGACAACACCTGAACGTCCCCTCGCTGGGGCGCGCGATACCCTAGAGCCGCCGCGGCCAACGCCGCCCATAAGAAAATCGCCGCCGCGAGCGCCCATTGCGCCGCCCAGAAACGCAGGGCCCACGCGATCACCAGCACGACCGCCCCGACCGCCGCCAGCCAGCGACCATCGAGACGCCCGGGGGTCGTCGGCAACAGGACGGACTCGAGTCGCCAACCGGCGATCAACATTGCGGCGCCGGCCGCCGCCACCAGCCATCGCGCCGTGCGCGCCAGTCGCGGAAAGGTTCTGCCGGTCGATTGGGAGTCCATGCGCACGATCCGCGAAGGTCGCCTGGTTCGTCGGTCGACGTGCGACCTTCCGCGGCGAGAGAGGATTCGGCGGTGCGACCGCTCGATCTGTACAGAATAGGCCGGCGTGCGCCCCCCTGCAATTGCCGTTGGCATCGCTCTTCCCGCCGGTTTCAGCGATTTCGACTGGCGTGATAAGATGGAACGGTGAGGGCGTTTGCCGACACACAGCCCGCTCGAGTTGATCGGGCGCGCCGGTTCGATGTCCCGTCGTCGCCATAGCGTTCCGCGTCCGACAAACTTCAGGGTCGACCTTTGACGTCCGACTCGACGCACCGTCGCACCTTTGAATCGCGGGTCCGGCTTGCGCCGGTCCTGGCGGTGCTTGGCGCATTGGTGGCCTTGGGCGCCAGCGCGTCGGGACTTACCCATGGCGTTAAGTCCCCGGGCGGAGCGCTGATTTACGGATTGACGGCCGGTTGCCTGTTGGCGGCGGCTGCGGCGCTGTGGCGGGGCTCGTCGCGGGGTCAATTCGCCGCCTGGGTGATGGGTCTGGCGGCCGCCGCCGCGTTGCACGCCTTTCGCCAACTGCACGTCAGCCCCGCGGCAGAGGCGGCCAACATCGCCCTGAATTACACGG
Organism: uncultured Pirellulales bacterium; assembly: GCA_964461275.1. Classification (GTDB taxonomy): domain Bacteria; phylum Planctomycetota; class Planctomycetia; order Pirellulales; family CAYNRE01; genus CAYWTU01. The sequence continues at coordinate 1,688 of CAYWTU010000653.1, forward strand.
TCTTGGCAGCGATTGTGGTGCCGATGGTCGCCGGGCTACGCATTACGTCACCGGCCAAAGCGCTTCTCATGGGCGGTTCGCTGGCATTGACCCTGATTGGTTGGGAGGAATACGCGCTACTGCAAAGTTTTCAGATCAAGGACGAAACACTGCACGACGTCCATTGGATGGGCGACGGCTGGCATCACGAGCGGCATCCGACGATGGGCCTGGTGTATCGTCCCTGGGGCTGGATGAAGGCCTGGTATCCGACCAACGTTCGCGAATACTTTGAGATCGAAACTCCCAACGACGCACTCGATATGCGCTCGTTTCGCTTGCAGGTGGAACCTGGCGTGCAGGTTCAACTGACGCGACCTGAAAGGCGCGATCAACTGGTGGCGTTGGCCTACACCTCAGCGGCGCCAGACGCTCGGCCGCCGGTCGCAATCTACGCCCGCGATTCCGTCGTGCCTGGGGAAAGCTATACGGTGACGTTTCAGGCCCGCGCCCCAGCCAGACAAGGTGTCCGTGCCGAACTGGCGCAGACCGACCACAAGCAGTACAAGATTTTGGCCCACGCCCAGCGCGAAGTCACCGCGAACTGGCAGGACGTTTCCTTGGAAGCCCAAGCAGTTGAGTACGGCGGCGAACTGCATCTCAAACTCCTGCCGACAGCGCCGCAGGCGCCCCTAGAGGTGCAAAACATCCAGGTCAGCGGTCCCCGGCTCAAGCCGCCGCCGCGCGAGCGTTTCGCCGTTTCCTACGCCTTCAACGGCGAAGGATTTCGCGACCGCGAATGGCGGCTGGAACCGCCCGAAGGCGTGACGCGGATCGCCATGCTGGGCGATTCGTTTACCGTAGGCTACGGAGTGCACGCTTGGGACCTGGCCTCACGCCGACTGGAACAGGAGTTGGGCGCCGACAAATTCGAGGTCATGAATTGCGCCACCGTAGGTTTTTCGTCACGGCAGGAACGGGCTTGCTTCCAAGCCGTTGTCGCCAAGTACAAGCCGCGGTTCGTGCTGTTGATGATGGTGGCCAACGACCCAGTCTCGATGGAAGAAGAAAACGAAATGGGCTCGGCCCATCTGTTCAAGAAAATGGAGCAGTCGTCGGGCCTGACCCGCGAGGCGTATCGCCGTCGCTGGGAAGCGATCGAGGAGATCAAACAGCAGTACCAAGAGCGGTGCGTGCCCGAGGTCCGCGGCCTGGCGGACGACTGCCGCCGGGCGGGGGCCGAGCTGCTGGTGGTTTACTACCGTTTCAGCGACGAGGCGAACTGGCTCAAGTTGGTCCGCGACATGGAGCAGGCCTTGGCGGCCGACAAGATTCCCACCCACGACTTGTTTCCTGCGCTTCGGGCCGATCATGACTTCGATTCGCTCAAGGTTCACCCCCTCGATGCGCATCCCAACGAAGTCGCCAACCGGCTGGCCGCCGCCGACCTGGCCAAAAAGCTCCGCGAGCTCGGCTGGCTCGACAATAATTATCGATCGCCGGCCAGTAGCGACACCGACGCGCCGGCAGCGGAAGCTTCAACCGCCGCGAGCGGGGCTCCCTAGCTCGGGGCATTTGTCC
>CAYWTU010000654.1:0-3241 GCA_964461275.1 uncultured Pirellulales bacterium
CACCCCGGCACGTCGAAGTCGGCATTTCCTTCCCCGCGGTTGCACGCTCAGCGACGACTCAAACTGCCAGGTGAACGTTTTCTCGCGGATGTTCTCCTGCACGCGTTTGCTGCGAACCTCGTGGTGATCGTCGCGGAGGTTGCCTTCCATGCGGCCGACGATCGACGGATCGCGGACCAGCCCTTGCAAGTCCATCTGTCCGCCGCCGGAGGGCGCGCGCCCCATGCTCAGCCGCAGCAGCACGGCGTCGCGGCGTTTGGGAAACCGCGCCGATAGATCGCGAAGTTCGTCCAACCAGACCACTTCGCCGCCGGTCCATTGCTCGATGGCCGCCGCCGCTTCCTCGGCCGCCTGCGCCTTCTTAAGTTCTTCGTCGCGCTGATTCGACTCCTTGGTCAGCCGACGCACTTCGGCGTCGAGCCCCCGCCGCTCCTGCCACCCTTCGATCGCCACCCCGCCCAGCGCCAAAGCCGCGGCCGACGCCGCCACGGCAGCAAAGCGCCGCCCTTGATTCGGCGCCGCCGGTGGACGACGCGGATGGAGGAAATCCAACTCGGGAAGCCGACCGGCGGCCTCGTCCAACAGCATCCCCACCGCCGCCGCGAATCGGCCCCGAGATTCGGGCAAGAGCCGGCTCAGATCGTCGGACAGCGCGACGCCCGCCAACGGATCGCACGTCGCGACGGTCAAGCCCGAATCGTCGGCGATGCGCGAGAGCAGTTCTGAGTGCTCTTCGGGTCCGCCATAAACAAAAATCGCCTCAACCTTGTCGCCCCCTGGTTGATTGGTGACCGCCATCAGCGTGCGGCGGATTTCGGTCAACAGCGGCGCCGCCGATTCCTCATCGCCCCCCTCGGCGGGCAGCCGGGCCGCCCGAGAAAAAATCACTTCCCCGCCGCGAACGACCGTCAGGTCGGCCTCGTCCGGGGCAAAGTCAATCAGCAGGCAAATTCTCTGGTCGTCGGGGTTTTGCCGCCGCCACAACGATGCCGCCGCCAACGGCCGCAGCGTCATCCGCTGCGGCGTGCGCTTCAGATGTCCGCACAGCGCCGTGCAGGCGGCTAAGCCCTCGCTGGGCAACGCGGCGGCCAGGACGCTGCTCATATCTTGACCGTCGGCCGCCAGCGGCACGAAATCGAGCACCGCTCCCTCTTGCATCGCCGTCAACTCACGCGCCGCTTGATGCCGAACCAGATCGGGCAATTCAACCGCCGATACGGCGGGCGCCGTCAACTGCCGCAGATCGACGCTCGACCTCTGGACACCCACCAGCAGCCGACCGCGTCCAACGCGATGAATGTTGAGCGCCGCTTGGATTAACTCGGCGTGGGCCGCCTGCAGGCCGGTCTCTTCCTCCGCAGCCGGCGGCAGCGGCACCCGCACCGCATGTTCGATCGTCAGCCCTGCGGCAGTCGCCGTAGCGGCCACGAAGCGCGCCTCGCGGGCGTCCCATTCCAAGGCCAGCAACCGCGTCGGCAACATCCGCTGCACCGCCGCGGTCAACGATGACAAGCGCTGGTAGGCGGTGCGTGCATTCATATAGTTGACCAGTCGAATCGCCGATGTGGCGCTCATCGATCCCGGCGTCGGCTACCTGCCGACGCCCGGTGCGCCGCTGTGTAGGGTGAGCAATTCATACGGATAACCCGGCCCCAGCCGGTTGAGAGCTTTCCACAGTAATACCCGGCTCGGTCGCTGGGTAGCGTCCAACCACACCTCAGCCCGGCAGCGTGGGCCATCGGGCGAGCTAAAACCGATCACTTGGGCTGAAAAGACGTCGCCGCCAACGGTCCACAGCGGGGCCAATTGTTTGAGTTTGGCCACCGGCAAAAGCCCGCCTTCGAGCAACCAGGCCCAGTGACTCTGCCCCCGATCGCTCAAGACGTCGGGCTGGGGACGCTTGGCGATCAGGCTTTCGGCCAGCGCGCCATCCATGCCGGGCAGTGCCCTGAGCACGGCCGCCGGCGCGAGCAAAACGTTGACTCGCCCCACAACCGTCGAGGCGGCGATGGCTGTGGTCTCGTCCAGCAGACGATCCAAAGATTCGGCCGCCCGGGCGGTTTGGCTTCGCCAAGGACTCTCCAAAATCAGTTGCTGTTTGGCGGTCGTCGATTTGACCAACACCTTGGAGTCCACCAAGTCCCAAGGACTGTGCAGCGTGTACATTCCGGGTAAAGACAGGTTCGGGGGCGCCGTCGGCCGCTGACGCGTGGCCAGGAAGGTCGGCGACGGTCCAAACTGGCGATAGGCCACGACAAACCGCGCCGCCTCTTCATCGAGCGCCTCTGCCAACCGCGAGTACAACGCGCGGAGATCAGATTGGTTTAAGTCAATTCGTGGCCGGCCCTCTTGATTGCGGTTCGCCTCGGCGCTGCACACCGTCAACAGCGCCGCTAAGCCGCCGCTGGGCGGGGCGCCTGCCGCGCCCGTGGGCGCGGCGGCGCCTAGGGGCGCCTCAAACGGCTCCAGCACGCCGTTGCGATTGGCGTCGCGGCCGTACAAAATTTCAGACGTCATACCCCTCACTCGCAACAGATCATCCAGCGACGAAGGCACGGCGTTGGTCGGCACGTACGGCGACTCCAAGCCGGTGTAATAGTCGCTCTCGGCTCCCCGCGGACGCGATGCATCGTCGGCGTCGAGCCAGTCGAGCACCGCGTCGGCCATTTCGGGGGTCATGCCCGGCAAGGCGCCCAACGCCGCCGCCCCGCTGCCGGGATTCGTTTGCTCCCACTGCAAGACGGCGTGCAGATTCAATCGAGACGATTGATTGTCCAGACCGAACGCCGCGCCGCTGGCGTCCGGCCCGGTGCGCGGCGAAATGACCGTCAACCGCGCCAGATCGTCGGTCGGCTCTTGGCCTAACGGGAGCGCTACGCTGCAGAACCGCGCCGGATCGTCCAACAGGTTGGCGCCGGGCAGCCGCGCTGCCGCCGGCTGCTCAACCGCCACGCGCAACAGTTCGACGGCCGATTCCGCCGCCGCCCGAGCCTGCACCTCGGCCACGGCCGCCTGGGCGCCGCTCCGTTCGGTCACCATCCATTCGCAAAAGGTGAACCCCGCCAGGCTCAGCATGGCCACCACCACCAGCACCAAGATCAGCACCATGCCGGCGCGATTCGAGGTGCGGCTCGTCGCGCGAGTCAATCGCCCAACATGGAACCCGTTGCCGCTCATCGCAGCCTCCCCGCCGTGGGGCTTGGCAAGGCTGGCGCAAAAGGCGCCAGCGGGTCGGCAGGTG
>CAYWTU010000655.1:0-3234 GCA_964461275.1 uncultured Pirellulales bacterium
TGCACATAGAGACTGTCAAACAACCCGGTCTGGTTGTTTGTCCGGCTCTTGGATTTACCTCGCACCGCGCGCCAATTTCGCCCTGACGCCATTCGCCCATGGGACGCATCAATTCCAGCGTCGGCCTGATCTCGGGCATCCCGATCAACGACATCGTTGATCAGTTGATGTCGCTCTCTGCCCGTCCGCGCGACAACCTACAAAAGCTCAACGACAAGCGCCAGCAACAGCAGCTTTCGCTGTCCAACGTCAGCACGCAGCTCATCAGTCTGCAACTGACCGTTCGCAAGCTGCAAGTCACCACGCTGTTCGACACCCGCACCGCGGTCAGCGGAAACCCTTCGGCTTTGTCGGTAACCTCCCGCGGCAAGCCCGCCATCGGCAACTTTCAATTCACCCCGCTGCAGACCGCCAAGGCCCAAAAACTGGTCAGTTCCGGGCTGGTGAGCCGGACTGACCCGCTCCCCGCCGGAACGATTTCGCTGGGCTTCGGCGGCTTCATCGACACCGACACCAACTTGGACGTGCTGAATCAGGGGGCTGGCGTGCGTCGTGGCCAACTGCGCGTCACCGACCGCAGCGGCGCCTCGGCAATTGTCGATCTATCTGCGGCGGGCACTGTCGACGATGCAATCCGAGCGTTCGACAAGGCCGCTGGCGTTCAGGTGCGGCTAGAAGCCAACAACGACGGTTTTCGGCTGATCGACCTGAGCGGCGGCGCCGGCAATCTCAAGGTCGAAGAAGTGGGGGGCGGCGGCACGGCTGCCTCGCTGGGCCTGGCCGGCATCAACGCCGCTTCGTCCGCCGTCGATGGGCAGCGCGTGTTCCGATTGTTCAACGCTCTGACGCTGGACCAACTCAACGGCGGTACCGGCGTCCGGTTCGACAAATTTGTCGACGACCTGGAAGTTACGTTTCGCGACGGCAGCTCGCCGTTACGGGTCGACTTCCAGCGAATCGGAACGGCGCCCGAACTGATCACCGGCACGACCCCCGGTGTGGGTCGCACCGACGCGCAAGTGGTGTTCAAGGCCGCCGTTGCTCGGCAGGATCTGGTTGGCACGCAGGTGACGTTCGTCGACGACGACGCCGTGGTGCATGGTCAGGAAACGGTGGTCTACAACAGCACTGCCAAAACCCTTACCTTCCGCATCAATCAAGGGCAAACCACCGCCAGCGACGTGGTGGCGGCGCTCAAGCGAAACGCCGACGTCTCGGCCCTGTTCACGGCCAGCCTCCCCAGCGGCGCCCAGGGCAAAGGTCTGGCCCTGGTGGACGACGCCGTGACGATCGACGGGCCCAAGTCGTCGTTGGTGACCACGGCCGCCAACGGGCTCAATGCCGTCGTAAAAATCACCGGCCTGCAAAGCACTCCCGACTTGGACGGCGTGCAACTTGTTTTTCAAGACAATGCCGCGGTGACGCAAGGCAATGAAACCGTGGCGGTGAACCCGTTCGATAAGACGATTACCGTCCAAATCGACGAAGGCGCCACCACGGCCGACGACGTCGTCGCCGCTTTGAACAACGATGTACTGTTCTCCGTTTCGTTCCGGGCCGAAACTGGCGCCGGCGGAGACGGCAGCGGACTGGTGACGTCGTCCGACACGGGAACGACCGCCGGCGGCGCCATCGTCACCCGCACCAACGAGCGCACGTTGGGCGACGTGTTGGCCACCCTCAACGCGGCCGACCCCGCGAGGTTGCGGGCCGCCATCGCCGCCGACGGCAGCCGGATAGAGCTTACCGATCTGACGGTCGACACCGGCGGTACGTTTGCCGTCGTCAATGTAAACAGCTCGCGGGCGGCCGACGACCTGGGCGTGAATGGTGACGCCAACGCCGGCACAATCGCCGGTCGGCGGATTTTCGCCGGACTGAAAACGTCGTTGCTGGCCAATTTGAAGGGAGGCGACGGGCTGGGAGCCTTGGGCCTGTTGAACCTGACCGATCGATCCGGCGCCAGTGCTTCCGTGGACCTGAGTCTGGCCGAGACGTTGCAGGATGTGATCGACGCCGTGAACGACGCGGGACTGGGCCTCCGCGCCCGAGTGAACGACGCCCGCAATGGCCTGATCGTCGCAGACACCACCAGCGCCAGCGCCAGCAATCTCATCGTCGCCAACGGCGACGCCACGAACACGGCCGACAAGCTGGGGTTGACGCTCGACGCGGCCGCCACAAGCGTCAATGGCGGAAACTTGGGTCGTAAGCTCATCAGCGAGGCGACCAAGCTCGCCACGCTCAATGGCGGCCGCGGCGTGGCGCGCGGGACGCTCGTCATCCGCGACACGCTCGGCACGGAGCGAACCATCAACTTGCGCCCCGACACCATTCAAACCGTGGGCGACGTCCTGACCGAAATCAACGGCGCTGGTTTCGCCGTTCAGGCCCGCGTCAACGCGGCCGGAGACGGCATCGAATTGATCGACACGGCGCACGGCGACAAAACGCTGACCGTGGTGGAAGGAGACCTGACCACTGCCCGCGACCTGAATCTGGCGCGCGATGCCGCGACCGTCGACATCTCGGGGACGCCCACTCAGGTGATCGACGGCACGTCGCGGGCCCGCATCACTCTCGGCGGAAGCGAAAGCCTGGACCAGCTTGTGGCCCGTATCAACACGTTGAACATCGGCGTGACCGCTGCGGTGATCAACGACGGGTCGTCGTTCACGCCCTTCCGGCTTAGCCTGGAAAGCAGCCGCACGGGCCGCCAGGGCGCCATCCAATTCGACGGCGGCGCCCTGGGGCTGTCGTTCGAGGAAACGCAGGCCGCGCAAGACGCGCTGCTGGCCGTCGGCGACGGCAGCCAGGTGCTCAGTAGTTCGACCAACAACTTCACGGGCGTTGTCGATGGCATTGACGTCACGGTGTTGCAAGCCAGTGCCACGGCAGTCAACGTCAGCGTTTCCCGGGACAGCGCCAAGCTGGTGGCCGCGGTCAAGGAACTCGTCGTCAAGTACAACGAGATTCGGGCCAACGTCAAGCGGCTCACCGCCACGGGCAGTATTTTGCAAAGCTCGAACGAGCTGCTCAGCGTGCAGAACGAGTTGGTCGATCCGTTCACGCGAAACCTGTTGGGGGTTGGTTCGATTCAGCAGACGCGGAGCATCGGAATTGGTCTGAAGCGCCCCACCATCGACCCCGACACCAATCAGATCGTCGGCAACCTCGACGACCTGGGCGATCTGGAGGTGGATGAGGCGAAGTTGACCGACGCGTTCAACAACA
>CAYWTU010000656.1:0-3199 GCA_964461275.1 uncultured Pirellulales bacterium
CTTCGGCACGCCCGAGGAAACGAACGAGCGGTTTCGATTCTTGGTTGAGAAAGGCCAAACCGGGCTGAGCACCGCGTGCGATTGGCCGACGCTGATGGGCCTGGACAGCGATCACCCCAATAGCCGCGGCGAAGTGGGACGGCTGGGAGTGGCGGTCGACACGCTGGTGGATTTCGAGCGGTTGTTCCAGCGGATCAATCTGGGCGATGTCTCCGTTTCGATGACCATCAACGCCCCGGCGGCGATCATCCTGGCGTTCTACCTGTGCGTGGCCGAACGCCAGGGCGTGGCTTGGACCAAGCTCCGCGGCACGCTGCAAAACGACATCCTCAAGGAATACCACGCCCAAAACGAGTATGTTTTTCCGCCGGCGCACAGCGTTAAGCTAGTGACCGACACCATCGAATTCTGCACTCGGCAGGTGCCGCAATTCAATCCAGTTTCGATCAGCGGCTACCATATTCGCGAGGCAGGCGCCACGGCGGCGGAAGAGTTGGCGTTCACGCTGGCCGACGGGTTCCATTACGTGGAACAGGGGGTGGCCCGTGGGCTGGCGGTCGATGCATTCGCGCCGCGGTTGTCGTTCTTCTTCAACGCCCACAATGATTTCTTGGAGGAAATCGCCAAGTTCCGCGCGGCCCGACGGATTTGGGCTCGACATTTGCGCGAGCGCTATCGGGCCTGCGACCCCAAGAGTTGGGCCTTGCGGTTCCATGCCCAAACCTCGGGTGTCAGCCTGCAAGCCCAGCAGCCCGAAGTCAACGTGGTCCGCGTGGCGTACCAGGCGCTGGCGGCGGTGCTGGGGGGGTGCCAGTCGCTGCACACCAACAGCCGCGACGAGACGCTGTCGCTGCCCACGGAAGAGGCGGTCACCATCGCCCTGCGAACGCAGCAGGTGCTGGCCTTTGAGACGGGAGTGGTCAACTCCGTCGATCCGCTGGGGGGCAGCTATCAAGTCGAAGCTTTGAGCGACGCTTTGGAGGAAGAGTCTGAGGCGATCTTCCGGGAAATCGATCGCCAGGGAGGAATGATCGCCGCCATCGAGAACGGTTATTTTCGTCGCCGGATCGCCGACAGCGCCTACCTATATCAAAGCCAAGTGGACGCCGGCCGGAAATTGATCGTCGGCGTGAACGCGTTTGTCGAAGAGGACCAGGCCAGAATTCCGACGCTCGAGGTGGACCTGGCCATCGAGCGCAAGCAACTGGAAAACCTGGCGGAGGTGAAGCGGGCGCGCGACGCGGCCCGGGTGACTGCGGCGCTTGACGCGGTGCGCCGCGCGTCGCAGGCCGGGGAAAACGTGATGCCGGCGCTTTTGGACGCCGCCCGGGCGCACGCCAGCGTGGGCGAAATGATGGCCGCATTGGCCGACTCGCTGGGCCGTTACGCCATGGTTTCGACGGGGGCGTAGGGCCATGCCGGGACGGGCGTCATGCCGGCAGCGTGAAATCGCCCGCAGCGGCCCCGCCCGGCGGCGGCGTTTGCATCGCCACGAACGCCATACGGGCCTCGTGCAATAATTCGCTCAGGACGGCGTCTTCCTCTGCCGACCGATTGCCGGCCGTCTTGTCTTGCAACATCTGCAAGGTGTCGATCAGATGCCGCGCCTGATCGAAGTCAGGCTCGGTCCGCTCGGGATGGGCCGGGTCCAACGCCACCCCCAGGGCGAACATCGCCTGGGTGGCGATCGACGTGACCAGCATCGCCAAGGACGGGGCAGGCGGCGCAGCGCGTGGCCGCCGCTGTGGCGGAGCGGTTCGCGCCGCCGGTTGGTCGCCGGTCGATTTTTCGCCGGCAGCTCTCTCGCTGTCCGGTTTCTCGCTGTCCGGTTTCGCGCTCGCGGGTTCTTCGCTGGCGGCCGGTCTTGCGCCAACGCGGGCCTGTTCGAGCCGTTGCTTCTCGGCCTGGGCCTGCTGCTTCCAGTCTTCGTCGATGATGATTTTTGGCGGATCTTCGCCTGGGGTGGGGGTGTTCATGACGCGATGGGCTGCAACGAATGGAAACGGTTATGTGGCCTCGAGTTCGCTGGCCGCCTCTTGCCGCGACAGCCTCCGCAAGACGGCTGCTGCTACAAAGGCTTTGAACAATGGGTGGGCCGCCGTGGGCTTGCTCTTGAATTCGGGATGGTACTGCACGGCCAGAAACCAAGGGTGCTCGGCCAGTTCGACGACCTCGACCAGCGAGCCATCGGGGCTTGTGCCGGCCGCTTGCAGCCCGTGGGCGGCAAACTGTTGGCGATAGACGTTGTTGAACTCGTAGCGATGCCGGTGTCGCTCGGAAATTTCCACGGCGCCGTAGGCAGCCGCGGCGCGACTGTCGGGAGTCAACCTCGCGGGGTAGGCCCCTAGCCGCATGGTGGCGCCCTTGTGCGTTACGTTCTTTTGTTCCTCCAAGAGGCAAATGACCGGGTGGGGCGTGTCTTTGTCGAATTCCGTGGAGTGCGCCCTGGCCAGGCCCACCACGTGGCGGGCGAATTCCACCGCGGCGCATTGCATTCCCAAGCAGATGCCGAAAAAGGGGACGCCGCGCTCGCGGGCAAAGCGAATCGCTTCGACCTTGCCCTCAATGCCGCGCTCGCCGAAACCGCCCGGCACCAAAATGCCGTCGACGCCCGCCAGCAGTCGCTCGGGCCCTTCTTGTTCCACCGCCTCGGCCTGGATGCGCTGGATGCGGATCTGCGTTTGGTTGGCCATGCCGGCGTGGTCGAGCGATTCGTAAATGGACTTATACGCGTCTCGGTGCTCGGCATACTTGCCGACGACCGCAATCGTGATTTCCTGCTTCGGATTCCGCAGGCGGTGCAACAGGTCGCGCCAGTCGTCCAAGTCGAGCGTTCCGGCCGGCAGCCGCAATTTGCGCACAATCAGCTCGTCCAGGCCGTTTTCCACCAGGCTTAGGGGAACCTCGTAGATCGAAAAGTCTTTGTCCTTCTCTTCGATGACGGCCTCGACCGGCACGTTGCAGAACAGGCCGATCTTTTCACGGTCTTCGCGATCCATCGACCGCTCGGTGCGGCAGATGAGCACGTCGGGCTGGATGCCGATTTGCCGCAAGAGGCCCACCGAGTGCTGCGTGGGTTTGGTCTTTAGTTCGCCGGCGGCCTTCAGGTAGGGCACCAGCGTGAGATGAATGTAAAGACAGTTTTCCTTGCCCACATCCAGGGAAAACTGCCGGATGGCCTCGAGAAACGGCTGGCTTT
>CAYWTU010000657.1:0-3194 GCA_964461275.1 uncultured Pirellulales bacterium
CAGTTGGTTGCTAAGCAGCAAAACCGGTTTGCCGTCTTGACTGCTGACCGCCAGGCCGGTGAGCTTGCCGCCGGTGTTGAAGCGGTCGAGCAGCCGACCATCGGCGGCCAGGATATGCACCGACCCGTCGGCGCCGGCCAAGATCCATTGCCGCGTGCCGTCGCCCAGAAGATCGCCCGCGGTGATCATCTCAACCGGCTGGTCATGGATTCCGGCAGGCAAGGGATAGCTCCACATTTCCACCGCCTGGGGCGACAACCCCACCACCGTCTCTTGGTCGGCGGCGGCGGCGACCGAGACGCCGCAAAACTCGGGCTGGCCGTCGCCGTTTAGATCGGCCGCGGTCAACGACCGGAGGAACCGGCCGTCGACGGTAAGCTCCGGCAATTGCTCGCCGACCGAGTCCATGTGGGCCAGCGTGCCGCGGCTATGGGTACACCAAACGTCGCGGCGCCCTTGCGGGTCGATGGCCCCTGGAGTGACGCTGTACACGTTCTCCTGCGACCGGTTCTGCCAGAGCCGTTCTCCGCTGAGCGTGGCCGCCTGCACCCCGACCACTCCCCAGTAGCCCAACAACAATTCGATTCGACCGTCCCCTTCCAGGTCGGCAAGTTGGGCGTCCATGACCGGCGAGGCGGCCTGGGGCGGGTAGCGGAGCCGCTGATGAAATTCCTCGTCGAAGACAAAGACCTGCGGTTGGCTGCTGGCCATGCCGAGAAACCAGCGACGCCCCTGGCCGTCGACCACGGAGCGCAAGTGGCTGACCACGGCGCTCTCGGGCAGTTCCAACGGATACCGCAGCGCCACCTGACCGACTTCGTCTAATTGCGCCACCAGCTTGAAGCCGTCCACGATCAATGTGGCCGTGCGGCCGCCCGAAGCGTCGGGCAGCACCAGGATATTGCCGGGGCGCTTCAGTTGATCGCAGCGCCACAACAGGCGGCGACTGAAGTGCTCGGGCTCGGTGGCCGGCGGCGTCGACACTTGTGCGGCGCCATCGGTCGCCTGTTGCTGGGCCTGGTGGATGGCCCGATCGTACTCGGCCATACGGGCCTCGTGCCGGGCGAGCGCCTGCTTGTACAGCGACTCTCCAGCCAGCAGGCTTTGCAGCCGTCCAGGAAGGTCTTCGGCCAACCGGGGATTGAAGCCGATTTCGTGATCCTCGATCACGCCGTCCGGACCGATCACAAACATCGTGGGAATTCCGCTGACCTCGAACACGTCGCGAGCATGTTGGCTGGGATCGCGGGCGATGGGGATCGAAAGCTGGGCTTTGGCGAACGACTCGGCCACCTGCTGGTCGTTGACCTGCGAGGTGTCGATACTTACAGCTAGAAAACGAATGCGGTCGTCATGGCGCAGCGCATCGTATACGCGCTGCAGGTTCGGCAGACTTTGAAAGCATGGGCCGCACCAGGTGGCCCAAAAATCGAGTACGGCGACCTTGCCAGCCAGGTCGCTGCGACGAATGGGGCGGCCGTCCAAATCGACCAAGGCAAACTCGCCGATCGGCTGCCCCAACAGGGGCGACGGCGCCGGCGGACGCCCAATGGCAACCAATCGGCGGACGCGAGTCGCCTGGGGCGACGCCTCGAATTGAAACGCGGCGGGCGCTATCTGCGCGTTGAATTGCGCGCCTCGGAATTCCGCCCACAGGGCTACCTCGCCCACATTGCCCTGCTGGGTCAACTCCCGGCGGATTCCTTCGGTTGGATAATCGAGCCGGCGCAAAACAAACGACTGCTGATCGACCCAGGCTACGAGCGGACCATCGGGACGGCCAATCTGTGCTCGGTAGCACGGCCGGCCTTCAAATTCAGCGGCCGGCATCAGCACCGCCGGTTGTCCCCCGGAGGTGAATTGCTTCAACGCATCGTCGGTGAGCAGGAGCGCCAACTGCGGCGATCCGCCTGCCAGACCTTGGCTCAGCACCGCGCCCAAAGTCGCGTCGTTGTGAATGAAGTCGAACGTCAACTCGGCAGGCGCCTCGACGTCGAGCACCTGTCCATCGAGATCGGCCAGCGCCGCGCAAAACCTCTTGCCGTCGCACGCCAGGCCGGCCTGATAGAACTGCATCCGCAGTTGGTTGGGCCGCACCAAGGCCACGGAGAAATCGGCATGGTCGTCCACTTTCTCGCCGCCAAAATCCAGTCTGCGGCGCAGGACCGCCTGGTCGGCGTAACTCTTGGCCGCTCGATACGCCGCCGCCATTCGCTCCAGCACCTGCGGCGCGCTCAGGGGCGGCTCGACCTTGTCGACCGAAGCGGTGGGCGCCGCGGCCGACTCGTCCGCCGCCGGCCCGCAGCCAGACAACCCCAAAGCGAAGGCCGCCAGCCCCAAAGTCATCGCCAGTATCTGTTCCGGGTAATGTTTGCGCATGGGGCAACGGATTCCGTAGGTTAGCTGTGTCTGGTTAGCGATCTCGACTCCCGGGGGCAGGTCGGGCCAAGGCTCCGGCCGGCGGGGCATTATTCGGAAATACATAAGCTGGGTAAAGCTCGGCTTGGTTGCCCGGGCGCCGCCTCATTGACCTGGGGGAAACTGGCCCGATAAGGTGAGGCGACGGGCGCCCGTTGTGTCGAACGAGGCCCTCACCCAAAACCACCCAAACTGCGCAAGCTCCACGAATTTCCGGATGCCGACTCTGCTGAAATACGGCGTCGAGGGCGTGGTTGCTCTCGATCTACCGCCCCAGCGGCTCTTGGCCGAGTGTGGCGCCGCGCGCCCGGCCAACATTACCGACGTTCGGGCGGCGGCCGCGGCGGCGCTAGCATTGCCCATCGACTTCCCGCCGCTGGCCCGAGCGATCGTGCCGGGAGATCGGGCGGTGGTGACCATCGAGCCCGACACGCCGCAGCGGGCCTCCGTCGTGGCGGCGGTGGTGGAGGTGTTGCTTTCGGCGGGCGTTTCGCCGGCCGACATTTTGATTTTACAAGCATGCGAAGACGCGCTGCTCGACCCAACGCGAGAACTGGCCGAATCGGTCCGTCGCGAAGTGCGGCGGGCGGTGCACGATCCGCATGACGCGAGCCAGTTCCGCTACCTAGCCAGCACTCAATCGGGCCAACGGGTCTACCTGCACCACGCCATCGTCGACGCCGACGTTTTGGCGCCGATCGGCTGTTCGCGCTGCGACGCCGCGCTCCTTTGGCGAGAAGACCTGGCGGGAGTGTATCCGACCATGTCAAACCAAG
>CAYWTU010000658.1:0-3186 GCA_964461275.1 uncultured Pirellulales bacterium
CCGCCCGCTGCGGCAATGGCGGCACAGTTTGCCGCCGACGCCTGCATCTACGGTCACGCCACGGATGGCGCCAATCATGTCGGCCGCTCGATTTCACAACGCTTTGTGGGCGCTGGCCGCTCTGTTGTCGGCCGGCTGCGCCGTCGAATCGCGGCCGATCGGGCTCCGCGGGCGCAACTTGGAACTCTCACTAGGCAAGCGCCCCGAAAAGTCCGTCGTAGCGGCGGAATTGCCGCCGGCCATGCCCCCTGCCGTCTCGCGAGCCGGCAGCAACCTCGAGCCGCAATCCCAAGCGGCAGGCGCGGCCCCTTCGGCAAGCGATAAGCAGGCGCTAGGCGAAGTGCTGGAACACGTTCAATCGCTGGGGCAAACCTCGCCCGAAGAACAGGCCCGCTTGTTGGAAGACCTGAAATCGACCGACCCGTCGGTTTGGCCGATGCTGGCCCAGTATTCGCGAGTCGCAGCCGCCCGCCGCCGGGCCGAACAAGGAGATCCCGAACCGATTGCCGCGTTGCCACGCCGCGGGTCGGCGTTCAACGGCGCCCCTGCGGTTGGATCGGAGGTCGACAAACCGTTGGCCGTACGACGTGCGGTCGGAAGCGCACAGCCAGCACACGCGAAGCAGCCACTGGGCGCGCCGGCGCTGGAAAACGTCGCCGGTCTGCCCGCGATGGGACAGCCTGTTGCCCAGGTGAGAACCGATCTTTCGCCGGCCCACGTACCCGGGGCGCTCCCAACCGTGTCCGGCCCCGCGGCGCCGCTGACGCCAGCGGCGACGGAATTCGTGGCGGCGCCGGCCACGACCGGCGTGTTGACGGCGTCCGCGGCGTCGCCGCAAACCGGCGCTCCGGCCGCACAGGGCGTTGTCACGGCGGCTTACGCTGCCCCGATTCAGTCGCTGCCCGCCGACTTGAAATCTCAACTCGGACAAACCATTTCAGCCCTGGAAGCACAGGCGGCGGCCGGTCAGGCGGTCGATCCACAGCAGCAGGCGCAGCTACGTCTGTTGTACTTGCTGGCCGGGCGCAAGGACGACGCGTTGCGCCCCATCGCCGGTCTACCTCAGGCGCAACAGGCGTTTTGGACCAACGAGCTGTTCGGATTGGCGGCAGTGCTCGACACCGAACGGCAACCCGATCTGGCCCGCCGGGCGGCAGAGGCGGCCAATCATTTGGAGCAGGCCCAGGCCCGGCTCCGTGAGTCCGGCGTTCTCTTGGTGCGGAACATCGCGTTTTGCACCGAGGTCCGCAGCTATGGCATCACCAAGCCTTTTGAGAGCCACCAATTCTCGCCGGGACAAGAGGTGTTGCTGTACGCCGAAATTGAGAACTTCAAGAGCGAGTCGACCCCGGAGGGGTATCATACGGCCCTCAAGAGCAGCTATGAGATCGTCGACTCGCAGGGGCGGTCGGTGTCCCAACACGAGTTCCCACTCACCGAAGAACACTGCCAGAACGTGCGTCGCGACTTCTTCATTCGCTACTTTCTGAGGCTGCCGGAAAAACCGGTTGACGAAGGCACATACACGCTGCGGCTCACGATTGAAGACACGCTGGCGCAGAAGACCGGCCAGGCGTCGATCGATTTCACGTTCAAACGACAGTAGACGCCCCCGTCATGTCTTGCTACGACGTCCTCGTGCTGGGCTGTGGCGGCGTCGGCAGCGCGGCGATTTACCACGCGGCCCGCCGCGGCTACAAGGCGCTAGGCATCGACCGCCATCATCCGCCGCACGACCGCGGCAGCTCGCACGGCCAGACTCGCGTCATTCGCCAGGCCTATTTCGAGCACCCCGACTACGTGCCGCTGGTGCTGCGGGCCTACGAACTGTGGCGCGAATTGGAACAGGCGGCCGGCCAAACGTTGCTGACGATCACGGGCCTGTTGCAGGCGGGACCGGCCGACGGCGCCGTGCTGGCCGGCGTGCGCCGCAGCGCTTCTGAGCACGGCCTGCCGGTCGAGACGCCGTCGGTTGCCGAGGCGCAGCGGCGCTTTCCCGGGCTGTGCATCCCTGAGGCCTGGTCGTGCGTCTTCGAGCCGGCCGCGGGCTATCTGGCCGTTGAGGCATGCGTTTCGGCGCATTTAGAGCTGGCGCAACGACACGGCGCGGCGCTGTTGTTCGATGATCCGGTGCGTGCGTGGCGAACGGAGGGTGCTTTGGTGCGGGTGGATACCGAGCGCGCAACGCACTATGCCGAGCGGTTGATCGTGGCGGCTGGGCCCTGGGCGGCGGAGGTGCTCACAAGCCTCGATGTACCTTTGATCGTGCGACGAAAACCGCTGTTCTGGTATGCCACCGCGGACGACCGATACCGGTCCGACCGCGGCTTTCCCTGCTACTTGTTCGAGCGGCCCGAAGGAATCTTTTACGGTTTCCCGGAGCTTGCGACGGCCGAGGGCCGCAGCGGCCAACTGAAACTCGCCGAACATACGGGAGGCGAGGCCGTAGCCGATCCGGCCGCGGTGGATCGCACGCTGCACTCGGGCGAACAGGCCCGCATCGAGCGATTCCTCACGGAGCATTTGCCAGGCGTCACGCGGCGGATGGTCGACCACCGCGTATGCATGTACACGATGACGCCCGACGAACACTTTTTGGTCGACTGCTTGCCCCAGCGGTCGAACGTTGCGCTGGCGGCGGGACTGTCGGGACACGGCTTCAAGTTCGCCAGCGCGCTGGGCGAAGCGCTGGTCGACCTGGCGTTTGACGGAAGGACTGCGCTGCCGGTTGCGTTTCTGGGATTGAATCGTCCGGGACTGCGCCCTACTTGAGCCCGAAACCGGTGCGGCAGGATGGGCCACATGGCATGCAGCAGCGGAAAGGAACTCCGCGGGCCGCCTGCTGGTGACGGGCTAGCCGTGCCCGTCCGCCAGTCGGAAAGAATTGTTTGGCCGATAGACATCTCCTCCTTGAGACGTCTGTGCCCTGGCCAACCGCGTCACTATCACTCGCGCGGTCGAACGGCGCCGGTCAGTCCACTGTAGTCGGCACGGTCTTCGGGATGCCACAGCGGCAGTCCCAACTCGACCCGGCGAGCCAGGATGGAGATCTTGTCGGGCGAACCGGCGGCCGCTCCGCTCAGCTCGCCGCTCCGCGAAGGTGGGCCACGAGCTGTACCCGCGAGGTGATGCCGAGTTTGCGGTAGATGCCGGTCAGGCGCAGCTCGACCGTGCGGAGCGAGATGA
>CAYWTU010000659.1:0-3184 GCA_964461275.1 uncultured Pirellulales bacterium
GTCATGTCGAATGCGCCCGTCGTGCTGCCGCCGCTATTCAGGTTGTGCAGGCCAACGTTGAGCGCCGTCGGCGCTGCCGACGAGCCCAAGGTCAGCGAACCGGCGGCGGCGAAATCGACCATGCCGCTGCTTTGCGGCCCGCCCACGGTAAGGACCGGCGTCTGAATGTTGTTGACGACCCCCAGTCGCAGGCGGCTGACGTTTCCGACGTCGTTGTTGGTCGTCGACGAGCCGATGACGATCGAATCGGCGTTGATCGTGTTCGTATGTCCCAGTGTGACCAAACCGAGGGCCGAGCCGCCAATCGCCTCGCCCAAGCGCATTTGCGTCAGGTGAGCGGTCACCGTATCCAAGCCGCTGAGGTCGACGATAGCCGTGGCGCCGCCGCCGTTGACTGTGCGTGCGGCATGAAACACTGCAGGGGCGGCGGCCGTGCCGATGACCAGGTTGCCCCCCGCCGCCCCGCTGATCGTGCCATTCGCACTGCCGCTGCCGCCGAGCGTTTTCTCGGCCACGACCAGCCCGCTCAGGTGAGCGTTCCAGACGGCGCCCGACAGGTTCACGCTGGCCGCTGTGGTCCCGTTGGTGCTGATGTCCAAGCGGCCGACGACCAGACTGGTCCTCTGAGAGGCTGTTCCCAGGTTGAGCGTGCCGCCGACGGGCACGTTCAACGTGCCGCCGGTGTGCCGGCCGCCGACCGTTAGTTCTTGCACCTCTACCGTGTTGTTCTGGCCCAGCGTTAGCGTCACATTGTTGTCCCAATTCCCATCGTTCGTGGAGTGGCCGATCATGATGCTCTGGCCGCGAATCGTATTATTCTGGGGCAGCGTGACCAGCGCCAGGGCACGGCCACCTTGTGAGACGCCAAGTTCCATCGTCGTCAAATCGGCGGTCAGCGAGTTCATTCCGCCTAGGTTGACGATCCCGGTGGCGCTGCCGCCGTTGGTCACCTTGGCGACTTGAAACGCGGCCGGCGCCGCCGCCGTGCCGATGGTTAGGTCGCCGCCGGCGGCCCCAGAGATGGTGGCGTTGGCCGCGCCGGCGCCGCCCAACGACTTTTCGGCCACGATGAACTGGCTGAGGTGACCGTTCCACGTGGCGCCGCTCAGGTTCACTGCGGTGTGGGTCGTGGTGTTGGTTGCGACATCGGTGCGTCCGACGGTCAACGCCGTTGGCGAGGCGGCGCTGCCCACGTTCAACGAGCCGCCCGTGGGAATATTCACCGTGACGTTCGCGCGACGACCGCCGATCAAGAGCTGGCTCGTCTGAAAATCATTTGCCAACCCCAGGTTCAGCGTGGCGCTGAGATCGGCGCCGCTGGACGCCGAATCGCCAATGGTCATTCCGTCGGCACGAATCGTGTTGGTCTGCGCGAGCGTCACGTTCGCCAGCGCCGTTCCATTGTTTACGACGGCGATCTCAAACACGTTCAAATCCGCGGTCAGCGAACTGAGGTCCGACAGATCGACGTTGCTGACCGAGGATCCTCCCGTCTCGACGTGTGCCGCGCGAAATTCGCCCGGATTCGCCGCCGTGCCGATGGTGAGCGTCCCCTGCCCCCAGCCAACCAACGTGGCCGCCGCTTGTCCTTCGCCTCCCAGGAGCTTTTGCCCGACGATGAAGCTATTGAGGTGCGAGTTGCCTGAAACGCCGCTCAGGTCGAGCGCGTTGTTGTTGTTGCCGTGCGTCGGGGTCACAAGGCGCCCGACGTACAGATTCCCCGGCGAAGCAACTGTGCCCAAGTTGAGAATGCCGTTGTCGAGCGTGGAATAGGTGTTCGCCAGCAGATTCGTGTTCACCTGCAACGTACCTGCGACCGTCAACGCGTTGCCGGCCAAATTGACCGTGTGATAGAGGTTGTTGGTATTCTCAAACCGCAGACCGGCCAAGGTCCGCGACGTATCGAGCACGCTGGTAACATCCTGAAGGATGTTGATGGCCCCCGTGTCGTTGAAAACCACGGTGTCGGCCGCCGTCGGTAGGGCGTTGGGGTTCCAGTTGGTGGCGTTGCCCCAACTCTGATTGCCTCCGCCGTTGTCCCAGCTCACCACCGCGGCCGCGCCGGTGGAAGCGCCGCACGCGAAACCGCAGACCCAAAACAGAACGACGAGAACCCGGCGCGATGGGATGCAACGCATGACTCCCTGCCTTTTTGAAAAAGCCACGAACCTACCGCGAGAGCCGCCTCCTAGCCGGCAGTATATCCCTACGGTGTAGCCGGTGCATCATTTCAACCGCGCCACACACTTCGGTGGGGCGACGGGCAATTCCGTCCGAAATCGCCTCGTGTTTGAAGCGGTTTGCGCGGAGGGCGATACGTCGGCGGAGGCAAGGCGCTACAACGTCTTCAAATATTCCAGCACCGCCCGTTTTTCGTCGGCCGAAAGCTGGTCGGGAAACGTGTGGCCGGCGGCGCTTTTGCCGCGGATATGGGTGTCGAAATAGCGCCGCTTGGAAATCGCGTCGGTCGCTTCGGCCGGCAATGCCTCGTATTCGGAAACTTCAAGCCCCACCCGACCCTGGTCGTAACCGTCCTCGGAGCGGCGCCAAACGGCGGGCCGCGCCTCGGGGTGCATCACGTGCCACAGCGTCGGGACGCTGCCATTGTGAAAGTACGGCGCCGAGGCCCACACGCCGTCCAGCGGCGGCGCGACGTATCCCGGCGGGTTCTCCACGACGTCGTACTTGCCATAATAGCCCAGCCAACTGTCGCGCATGAAGCGGCGATGCTCGGCCGGCATTCCTTTGAGCCGCGCGTCGTCCGTCCCCACTTCCTCGATTTCCACCATCAACTCGGGATACTTTCCCTCCGGGCCATACGTGCCGTGACAGCGGCTGCACTCGCGCTCGAAGGCCTGCCGGCCTTGTAAGGCCAACGCCGCGTTGACCGGCCACGGAAACTTGGGCGGCGAAAGCGATTCGATCCAAGCCAGGACGTCTGCGAAGTCGCTTTCCCAACCGCGGACGGTCTCGCCAGAATTGTCGGGGACGAGCACAAACTGCATGATCGCCCGCGGCGTTTTCTTGACGTACCCGTCGATGTACAGCCGGTCTTTTCTCTTGGTGTTCCACAGCGGCGGCGGGTCGAGATCGTGATGTTGAAACTTGGGTCGGGTCCGGCGAGGGTCGAAGTTCAGGTCCACGTCGCGCATGCCGCAGAGCAGCACGCTGAAAGTCTGTGCGT
>CAYWTU010000660.1:0-3173 GCA_964461275.1 uncultured Pirellulales bacterium
TGGTGAAAAGCTCCAAGGGCCGGGCCCCGGCCATGTCGGTCGTGCCCGCCTACTTAGCCGGGCGCTGGCTTCGCACTTTTCAAGAACTGCCGCAGGCGCCGGCCGACTCGCGTCGGTTCAACGACGACCCGGCAGAATTCGTTGAATACTGCGACCTGAGATTGGAGCAATTGCGTCAACAGCGGCCCACCTGGCTTTCCGTCTCGCAACGCGAGCGGGTTCACCGCGTGCTGGAAAAACTGTTCGCATTGGCGCCCGAGGAAGACCGTCGAAGCGTCTGGTGTCACGCCGATTTCTATCCTGGCAACATCATTTGGGACGGCCACACGCTGACGCCGATCGACCTTTCGATGTGCCGACTCGATTACCCGCTGGCGGACCTGACCTATTTTGTCCACAGTCTGTACGTGTTGCAGATGCAGTTTCCCTGGCGGCGCTGGCCGGTGGAATCATGGGAGACGGCGATCCTGCGAGGATTCGGCCGTCCAGACGCGGCTCGGAAGCCCATGTATCAGGCGATGATGATTCGCCACGTGTTGTGCAAGCTGACGGGCTTGATCCGCAGCCGGGCCCAAGGGCTTGGGAAAATACACAACCTGTACATTGCTCATCGCGCTCGGGCCCGATTTTCGGGGCTCACTCGGCAGGCCGAGGCGCTGCTGGCCGCCGCTACTTGAGTCCTTGCTTGGTCTTCCCCGACGGAGGGGGTTAATAACGCAGCGAACTGGGCGGCGGCGATAATTCATCGTATCCTAATCTTTCGTTTGCACATTCTTCATATCCCGGATGGGTGACTGTTTGAAGCCAGGTGGAGAAGTTTTTGATGCGATTGGGATCTAGACGGACGGCCAGACGAAATCGTGTAGGAATATTGCGGCGCCGCCCTTTGCGGATCGAGCCGCTGGAAGACCGCCGCCTGTTGGCGTTTGCCGTCAACCACACGCCGTACATCCAGTTGGGCAATGCGGCGCTCGATGGCTACAACGCCGGACTCGATCAGGCCGAAGTGCTGTGGCAAACCACCGGCACGCAGGACACCGACACCTTCACCGCCGAGGTCCGCGAGACGGGCACAACGCCCTGGACCAGCGTGTCGCTCAATGCGCAGATCAACACGGGGGTCGGAGGACGAATCGTCCACTCGGCCACGTTGACCAACCTGAACTTTAACGACGATTACGACTACCAGATCACGCATTTGCGTGGCGGCAATCCTATCGCCACCTATGGCCCGTCGACGTTTCACACCCGGCTCAACGCCAACGACGCCAGCAATTTTACGTTCGCCACCTACGGTGACAGCGCCTCGGGCGATCCGCCGACCAATTTCATTGCCGTTCAGAATCGCATCAACGCGCTCAACCCGGCGTTCTCGTTGTTGTTGGGCGACAACGTCTATAGCAGCGGCACGCACGCGGAGTACGACCTGCGGTTGGATCCCTCCAAGAATGCCGCGCTGACCACCTACAATAAAACGCACATCGACTACTTCGGCTTCGGCAATCACGATGTCGGCTACAACAGCGGGCAGGCGGCGCGCGAAAATTACTCGATGCCGATCCCCGTGCAGGGCGTGACCAGCCCGGTGGGCCTGGTGTTCGACGCCAACGTGCAGGAGGAGGAAAACTATTCCTACGATTACGGCAACACGCACTTCCTGACGTTCGACACCAACAACTGGACTAACGTCGCGGCGCTGAACAAGCAACTCGACTGGGCGGTGGCCGACATTCAAGCCGCCCGGGCTCGGGCCGTGCCGCCGCAGTGGGTGATTGTTTTCGGCCACCATCCGATCACCTCGCTGGGCGGCCACACCGAACACACGCCCGACGATTATTACTACGATCAGGTGCTGTCGCGGCTGGGACATGGGCCCGGGGGCGTGGGCGTCGACCTTTTGTTGTTTGGTCACACGCACAACTATCAGCGCAGTTTCCCGCTGACAGGGCACGTCGGCGCCACGGCCACATGGGTGAACGACACCGACAACGATTACGCCAAAGGGGGCGGCCTGCCGATGGTCATCCAGGGGACCGGCGGCGTGGGGACCGGGTACGGGGCCAACGACGCCACCTTTGCCGGAACGTATCTGGCCAAGGCGATGGACTCCAGCACCAGCAATCCGGTGCAATACGGCTTCGGCCGGGTCGATGTCACGCCCACCACGCTGACGTATCGCTATATCAACACGTTGGGGACGACGCTCGATACGTTCACAATCACCGACGCCCCCGACGCGCAACCGCCGACCGCCTCGCTCGCGGCGCCGTTGGACAACGGCCCGATCGACTTGAACGCGGCGGCCAACCAAGCGCTGGTAACCGGCGCGCAGACGAATTTACAGGTTCAGCTTGCCGATGTCGGCGACGGCATTGACGACTCCACGGTCACATCGGCCGCGGTCACCGTGACCAAGAATCTCCTTCCACAAACGCTCGGCGTGGACTACACGTTTAGCTACAACAATCTCACCAACGCGATCACCATTGCGCCCGTGAGCGGCACGTTTGGCGCCGGACAGTATGCCGTATCGCTGTCCAGCGCCATTGAGGATCAGAATAACAATCCGCTGGCGCCGGTGACGATGAAGGTCGTGGTGGACACGTCGTTCGCCTCGCCGGTCACGTTCCGCAATGGCGAAAACGGCTACAACGGCGCCCAGGATACGTACCTTCACGAAGACGAGCCGGCCCTGACCCACGGCACGAACGTCAAGGCCTACGCCGATGGCGACGATGACCTGGGAACGGCCGAGACTCCGCTGCAGCGAGTGCAGGGGCTGATTCGGTTCGACCACATGTTCAACACGGCCGGCGGCGTGTCGCGCGGCGGCGGACCGATTCCCGACGGCTCGTCGATTTTGAACGCCACACTGTCGGTCAAAACTGGCACGGCCACTGGCGACGAGTCGCCCACCGGCAATTATTTCTTCTTCTTGCGGATGATACAGACCTGGCAAGAATCGACCGCCACCTGGGACAGCCTGGTCGGCGGCATCTCGTTCGACGGTGTTGAGGCCGCCACCCTGTCGACCGATTTCATCAATGGACCGGCGACGCTGGGTCAGGTGTTAAACTTCAACCTCACCAGCGACGTCCAACTTTGGTCAAACGACAACTCGCTGAGCACCCGCGGCTGGGCCATCGACCCCACGATTGGCACGAACGGCTGGT
>CAYWTU010000661.1:0-3173 GCA_964461275.1 uncultured Pirellulales bacterium
CCGCCAGACGGTCCCTTCGCCGGCCTGCGCCTGATTGACGCCCAACCACCGTTCGAGCCAGGTGGGCAATGTGGAACTCATAGGCGGCTCCTGCCAAACCACCAGCCGCACAGCGAATCGGCCAGCATCAGCGTCAAGGCGAGCAACAGCAGGCCCCGGTGCAACGAACCACGGCGGGCAATCTGGTCGTCGTTGCGGTCGACGAGGTCTTGCCAGTTGGTGTGATGCTCGAACGATACGCCCGACCAGACTGTGTCGCGCAGTTCGGCGGGGTCGAGTTGCGTCAGATCGCTCTCTCGTGTGTCGACATTGACGGCGTAGATCTCGCGGCGGTTCAGCGGCGCACCGAACCGCGCCTCATATAGACCACTTTCCCAGGTTTCAGCAAACGACCACTGGCTGTCGTCGCCATCGGACTGCGGCCGCAAAGTTTCCTCGGCGCCGTCCGGCTTTTCCAGCGCCACAGCTACTTCGGTGGACAACGTCCGAAGCGAGCCCCCCAGCGACTGCCCGACGCGCACGTTTAGTTCGGCCCCTTGTCCCTCCACCGCCTGGGCCAGCATCTCCTGCACCAAAGGCAAGAACGCCGGACCGGCCGGCAACGCCGTCCACGACACGTCGGCCGAGATGGCCCATAGGAACACCCGCCCGCGACCCAGCGGCTGCTCGACCAGCGCGGGTTCGCCTGTCTCTTGAAACGCCAAGGCAACCTTGGCCGGTCCATCCTGGGGCGCTTCCAGCCGCTGGTACTGCCACACCAGCGCCGTCAGCAGGCCGGCTCGCTCTTGGCTTTCGAATTCGCGCACCAGCGGGTGACGGTAGTCGAGCGGGTCGAGGTGATAGGTCCCCTGGGCGGCGCGCCCGGCGATTCTTGCCGGCAGCAGCGAGGCCCCTTGGTCGCCATCCGTTGGGTCGCCCTCGGTCAACAGGTGACGGTTATAGCTCTCCGCTTGAACTTGGTCGCCCAGGAAAAACGCCAGCGCCCCGCCGCCGTGGACGTAGCGCTCGAGCACATCCGCTTCCTGCGAGGTGAACTGTCCGACATTGCAAATTGCCACCACGTCGTATCGGCCCAAGTCGGCCTCCAACAAGGCTGTCTCGGGCACTACCTCCGGCCGCACGACCGACTGCGACTGCTCGCCGGTCTGCGGCGCCAGCGCAATTCGCAAATAATCTGTCGCTCCTTGAAAGGCTCCGCCCGCCGGCTTGCCGTTGACACAGAGAACTTGCAGCGACTCTTTGATCGGCGCCGACAGGTAGCGGCGGTTGTCGATGGCCAACAGGTCTGGCGCGGCCTGGGCCACCAGGGCGTGCGTACCGTGAGTTTCAAAGCGGTGGCGAAACGTGGCCCACCCTTGTCCGCCGGCAGGCAAATCGACATAGGCCTCGCCGACGCGGCGGCCGTCGGCCAACAGCTCCACAAGGTGTCGGCTCTTCGGTTGCCGGCCGAAGTTTTGCATTTGGACCTCGAAGGTGATGTCCCGGTCGAGCGTCAACAGCGATTGGTTGGCCCGCAGGGTCGTGACTGCCACATTGTCGGCCAGCGGCTGCCCCAAATCGACGATCACCAGGTGCGCCTGCTTGCTTAGCTGCTGACTGCGGCGCTGGAAGGTCTCTTGCGCATCGCGGGTGGGCAGATCGGGCAGCCAGGTCGTCCGGCCCAGATCGGTCAGAAAATAGACTTCGTGCGCCGCCAAGCGCGGATGTTCGCGGCGTGCGCGGGACACAATCTCATCCACCTTCTCCAAGGTGGCGGCTAGGTCGCCGCCGGTGTGCGGTTGCTGCAAGCTTTCCACTTCCTCGATGAAATCGCCGGCTTCAAACGCCGGCGCGCCGACCACGACTCGAGGCGGATCGCCCAGCAAGACCAGCGTGAAGCCATCTGCCGGGCGGCTCTCTTCGACGATCTGCACCGCCAATTCCTTGGCGCGCTGAAATCGGCTCACATCGGACGGCTTATAGTCCATGCTGAACGAGCCGTCGATCACCAACACCTTATGGACGTGCCGCCCCGCCAAGAATCTCAGACCCGCCTGCTCCAAATACGGCTCGGCCAGGGCCAACACCAAAGACACAACCAGCAGCGTCCGGATTGCCAGCAGAATCCACTGTTCGATTCGCACCCGCCGCGAGGTCTTGCGCATCGCGGCCAGCAGGTATTCGACCGCCGCCCAGCGAATCTCTCGGTATTTGCGCCGATTCCACAGATGAATGATCAGCGGCGCGGCGGCGGCGGCCAGCCAGCCCAGCATCGCCAGATTTCCGAAGCCAAAGGCCCATACGACCGATATGCCGCCGAACCGTTCCATCATTTCACCCGCGCCATTCGCGCGGCCAGATAACTGGACAGCGCCACGTCCAATGGTTGATCGGTGCGCATCAACACGTAGTCGATATTCTGCGCTCGGCAGCCGCGCTCCACCGCCTGTTGGAACTTATGAAACTCGGCCAGATACGCCTTGCGCAGCGAACGGGGGTCGGTGAGCACGTCGGGCAATTCCTCTAGGCCCTTGAACAACGTCGTGCGCTGAAACGGAAAGTCAACCTCTGCCGCGTCCAAAATGTGAAACACCGCCACGTCATGCCGCCGATGTTTGAAGTGCTTCAAGCCGGTGAGCATCGCCGGCACGTCGTCGAATAGATCGCTGAGGATCAGCACCAGCCCGCGTTTCTTGAGCCGCTCGGCCAGGTCGTGAAAAATCGGGCCGGTGGCCGTTTTCTTGATCGATTCGACTTCCTCCATGACATGCAGTATCTGCTTGAGGTGCGAGGGATGGCTGCTGGGACGAACCAGGTTGCGAACCTCGCGATCGAACGTGGCCAGTCCTACGCTGTCTTGCTGTTGTAAGACCAGATAGGTCACCGCCGCCGCAATGCAGCGGGCATAGTCCAATTTGGACAGCGCGCTGTCGGGCCCTTGAAAGGCCATGCTCTCGCTGATGTCCAACAAGACGTAGCTGACCAGGTTGGTTTCTTCTTCGTACTGCTTGAGGTAGATCTTGTCAGTCTTGCCGTACACCTTCCAATCGACGTGCCGCAGGTCGTCGCCCGGGACGTACTCGCGGTGTTCGGCGAACTCGATCGAGAACCCGTGGTACGGACTGCGGTGAACGCCGGTCACGTAGCCGTCGACGATGGTGCGGGCGCGAAGCTCCAATCCTTGGAGCTTAGCG
>CAYWTU010000662.1:0-3172 GCA_964461275.1 uncultured Pirellulales bacterium
GGCGACGCCGGCCGGCGCCGGCTCGGTGCGCAACGTCTCGGTGAACCCACGCAATGCGAACTTACTGGCGCAATAAGCGCCATAGCGTGGCAGGCCACGATGGCCTAAGATCGAGCCAACGTTGACCACCAGCCCTCGGCTTTGCTTCAGGTCAGGCAGGGCGAGCGAGGTGAGTTCAACTGCGGCGAAGAAATTCACTTCTAGAATCCGCCGCAACACTGCGGGGGGCGTGTCGCTCGCCGCGCCCAGTGCGCCGACGCCCGCATTGTTGATCACGCAATCCAGCCCACCGAATTCGCGCTGGGCGGCCTCGAGCGCACCGCGGCGCACCGCGGCGTCGGTCACGTCGCCCACCACCAGCGCCGCCCGTCCGCCCAACGATCGTACCTGGCGCTGCACCTCGGCCAGACGATCGGCGCGTCTGGCCACCAGAACCAGTTGTGCTTGGTGCGCAGCCAGCTCCACGGCCAACGCCCGGCCGATGCCGCTCGAGGCCCCTGTGAGAATCGTCCGCAGGTGGCTCAGGTCGCGGCGAAACATGAGGACTCGTAAAGGACGTGTATACGGAAAAGTTGATGGCGCAGACCAAGCTACTGCGGCTGGTCGCGGGGGAGTTCGGTTATGACGTTTGTCAGCGTCTCCGCCAACCGGTCAGCCAGCCAGGCGTTGCCCGCCGTCGTGAGGTGACATGCGTCGACAAAGTGTCCGGCGTCGGCCGGCAGGTCGGTTGCCTCACACAAGGGAGCGTGCAGTTCCTGGGCCAGGTTTCGCGAAGCGTCGTTCAAGGTTTCCACCATTTTCCGCCCCTGATCACATGGCGTTTGCTGAATCCAGACGGCAAAGCTGGATTCGATTTTGTATCGCTCATCGGCTGAGAATTGGCCCGGCCAGGCCACGGCAAAAGTGACGGGAACCGGCGTGGCGCCGGTGGCGGTCACGTCTCGCATCAGGCTACGGTAGTACGCCGCAAACCGCGCAAGGCCCTCTGGCTGGCCTTCGACGAGCGACTGTCGGGGACGCCTGACGTAGCCTGCGGCACGTTTGCCGATCGACAACAAATGGCTCTTGCCCGCCAGCGGCCGCGAAACGTCGGCTAGCCACTCGCGCCAGCTCATGCCGGCTGCATCGCCGTCGCACACAAATGGACTCACCGACCGCGACAGGTAATTCGACTTAGCGCTCACTTCCGGCCCCCCCGAGCCGAACTTGGGTAGGTCGTTGATGGCGTGGTAAATCGTGACAACCTGTGGCTGGAAGCGCCACAGTCGCAGCGAATAGTCGAGCCAGGATTGCCGAATGTCGTAACTGGGCACGCCGCCGTTGATGACCCGAATGGCCCGGCCTGGAAATTTCTGGATCAGCCGCGCCTGAAGCTGGGCCGGGTAGGTCTCATCGTCCGACACCTCTTCGCCGGCCGTGGTCGAGCCCCCCAGACACAGCACGCGGATTTCGCCGGGAGGGCGCTCGGCGGGAAATTCATCGCCGCGCAGGGCGTGCGAATTGATCGACAGCCGCCAATCATCGATTTCCAGTTTGAACCCAGGGTTGTAGCAGAACTCCAAAATCTCGTGGTCGCGCGCCCGCTCCATTCCTTGCCGCTGGCACGCTTGGCGCATGGCGTGTTGCCGGCGTACGAACTCCTCCCACGAGGGGTTGGTCAACTGCGTCTGGCACATGGACCGATAGCATCCCTGCAGGTCGGCTGGACCGTGGACCAGCCGCAGCACCATCTCGCCCAGCGCAACCGCTAAGCACAGCGAGACCACGGTCGCCGCTAAGCGCCACCGCAATTTGACCGAGGATGTTGATGACACGGTTCGCCTTCACGCATGAGTAATCGGCCAAGACCGGTCGCCCGCGTCGTGGCAGCGCAGAAAGTACCCGAACAATTCAGAGTAGCGACGCCGCCTGGTGCGCACAAATCGAAGGGGCGGCCCGATAACCTGGCAACGGCATTTCCGGGACGACGGAAGAATGAGTGCAGGTTGCGGCGCCATGGGGGCATTGAGTGGGGCGCATTGCCCGGCCGGCCGCTGCTGGTATGGCCCCTACCCGCGGCGTTACAATGCGACGCATGTCGAACGCGAGCCGGTCAACGTACGCCGTTGTCGTTCGTTTGCCAGCGCCCAACGCCCGAACTCGGAGGCCCTCATGTCCGCCGTCTTGCGCACACCAGACGACCGCTTCGCCAACCTCCCCGGGTTCCCTTTCCAACCGCGGTACGTGACACTCGGCGATACGCGAATGCATTACGTGGACGAGGGGCAAGGGCAGATCATTCTCTGTCTGCACGGCGAACCGACGTGGTCGTACTTGTACCGCAAGATGATTCCCCCCTTGGCGGCCAGGCATCGGGTGGTGGCGCCCGACTTCGTGGGCTTCGGCCGCTCGGACAAATACGCCGACCGGTCCGCCTACACGTTTCAGATGCATGTGGACAAACTGACCGAATTTTTGGGGGCGCTCGACCTGCGCGGGATCACATTGGTGTGTCAGGACTGGGGTGGGTTGATTGGCTTGCGCGTGGCGGCAGAAAACCCCGCTCGGTTCGCACGGCTGGTGATCATGAACACCGGCCTGCCGACGGGCGATGAAAAGCCGTCTGAGGGATTCCTGCGGTGGCGTGAGTTTGCCGCCAAGCAAGACGACCTGCCAGTCGGCTTCATCATGCAGCGGACGCTGGTGGGCGGAGGCGAGATCGACCCCAACGTGATCGCCGCCTACGAGGCGCCGTTTCCCGACACCAGCTACAAGGCCGGGGCCATGCAGTTCCCGCTGTTGGTGCCGATCGCTCCCGAAGATCCGGGTTCGGAAGGCATGCGGCGAGCGCGACACGTTTTTTCTAAGTGGTCCCAACCGGCGCTGGTGATGTTTGCCGACCAAGATCCTGTGACGGCCGGCGGCGACCGCTTCTTTCGTCGACTGATTCCCACCGCCAAGGATCAACCGGAAATCACCATTCACGGCGCCAGCCATTTTTTGCAGGAAGACGCGGGCCCGGAGATTGCCGAGCATATCCTGCAATTCATCGACCGCACGCCGGTCTAGCGACACCTTCGACACGATCACGTCAAACGCTGCTGGGAAAGGTGGGCCCTCGTGCAAACCAACGCCGTGTACGCCGCCATAGTCGCGACATTGCTGCTCAATCATGCCGCGTTGGCCGAGCCGA
>CAYWTU010000663.1:0-3164 GCA_964461275.1 uncultured Pirellulales bacterium
CCACCACTTCGTCTCCATCCGTCGAATCGTCCACCGGTTCGTGGTCCCAATCCATCGGCGATGGCGGTTCGCCAACCGCCCGGGCCCCTAGCGCAACTAACAACCCGATTAAGTCGAGCGCCCACACCACCGCCACCGCCAACGCGATCCGCTGCGTCCCCAGCGAGCCGGTCTCATCTCCCATGCCGGCCAGCAACGCCGCCAATCCCACCAACAGCGAGATTGCTACAGGCGGTACAATCGCGCCCAACAGCAGCCCAAGAAGGATTCGACGGACCATGTTGTTGGCTCTGGTAAAGTTTCTGCAAAGCGCCCAATTTTCCAGGCGATAATCGTGGGTGTCAATGCTCGCCGCCCGGTCTCAAGGGTAAGCGCTGCATTGACTTAGTGGATTGGCGTCGAACAATACCTAGACGCGCACCGGCGCCGGCCAATCGACCCTGCATTCATCCAGCAACCGCATGACTTTCCGCGCAAGCCAAGTTCGACGGACCGCTCGGCCCCTGGGGCGGATGTTGACCGTTGCGGGGTTGGCCCTGGCGGCGGCGCTGTCCTTCACTCGACTGTCGCCTGCCGACACGGTGACCCTCAAGGACGGCCGTTCGCTGACGGGCAAGCTGCTCAACTTGCCCTCCACCGTCGACACCCCACGGGCGCCCAAGCCCGACGGCGCTCCCGACCCCAAATTGATCCTGATGATCGACGACAACTTGCGGCGATATTTTGTGCCCAAGCGGACGGTCATCAAGCTCGAGCCGACCGACGTTGGCGAAGTACAAGAGAAGTTCACCGTCCGCCAAAAAGTGGCCCGGGCCGGCAACTCGGTGATAGACGTCGGCAACGTGATGGAGATTAAACCGTTCGACGAATTCGGGCGTCGCACGTTCAGCATGGGAACGGGCAAGCGCCGCGTCGACGTGATTCAAGGCATCACCGAGATCACGCCTCAGTGGGCCAAGGTCGAAGGCCTCACGCACATCTGGGATCAGCGCATCGCCACCAGCAGCATCCCCCGCGATACGCTCGACTCTGTGCTCCGGAAGGTGATCGACCCCAAGAACGTCGAGCAGCGGCTCAAGCTGGTGCGGTTTTTTCTGCAAGCCGAACGCTATACCGAGGCCCGCCGAGAACTGGAAGCCATTGCCGTCGATTTCCCGGACGTCAAAGACCAATTGAAGCCGATGCTCACGCGGCTGGTGCAACTGGGCGCGCGTCGGCTGCTGGCCGAAGTGAAATTTCGCCGCCAAGGCGGGCAGCACCTACTGGTCCAAAAGTTGCTCAAGGAATTCCCGATCGAAAACGTGGGGAGCGAGATTCTGCAGGAGGTGCGCGAGATTTTGGGCGAGTATGAACGACAGACCGAGTTGGGAAACCGGCTGGCCGGTTTGATCGAGGAGTTGCTCAAGCGGGTGGACAACGAGCCGCTGCGCAATCGCTTGGCGCCGGCAGTGGCCGAGATTCGCCAAGAGCTGAATTTCAACACACTCGACCGGTTGGGGCCGCTGGAGCAATTTCGCGAAGACGCCGACATGTTGCCCACCGAGAAGCTGTCGCTGGCCATCAGCGGCTGGCTGGCCGGCGCCAATGCCGCCACCGCCAACTTGGAAGTCGCCGTGGCGCTCATTGAAATCCGCGAGCTGGTGCGGCAATACCTGATCGAAGAAACCAAAATCGGCCGCCACGATCTGCTCGAGCAAATCCGCCAGAACGAAGCCACCACCGCCGAGGCGATCACTCGGCTGCTCAAACACATGCTCCCTCCTTGGCCGTTGACTCAGCCGTCCGAAGAAGTTGCGGGACTGTTCGAGCTCAGCGTGCCGGGATTGTCCGACGAGCCGGATGTAATTTACCACGTGCAAACGCCGCCGGAATACGACCCGCATCGGCTTTACCCGTCGGTGATCACGTTGCACGGCAGCGCCACGACTCCCCAGCAGCAGCTCGACTGGTGGGCCGGCAGCCCCAACCAGCGCGGCGAGCGGTTGGGACAGGCCACGCGGCAGGGCTACATTGTCATCGCCCCGCAATGGGCTCGACCGCAGCAAACCTCCTACGATCACGGCGCCGCGGCGCACGCAGCGGTGCTCAACGTGCTGCGCGACGCATGCCGACGGTTCTCGATCGACACCGATCGCGTCTACCTTTCGGGCCATGCCATGGGCGCTTCGGCCGCCTGGGACATCGGCTTGGCGCATCCCGACTTGTGGGCGGGGGTGATCCCCGTGGCGGGAGTCTCGGAGAAATACGGCGCGTTCTACTGGCCCAATCAGGAGTATGTGCCGCTGTACTTCGTCGGGGGCCAGATGGACGGCGACCAGGTGACCAAAAACGCCCGCGACCTGGACCGCTGTTTGCGGGCCGGATTTCCGGTCACGGTGGCGCAGTTCCAAGGCCGCGGCCACGAGCACTTTTCGGATGAAGTGCTGAATCTTTTCGATTGGATGAGCCGCTACAAGCGAGCGTTCTATCCCAAGGAGTTTTCCGCCAGTACGCTTCGCACTTGGGACAACTTCTTCTGGTGGATTGAAGTGGACGACTTTCCGCCCCGCACCGTCGTTCCGCCCGAAGATTGGCCCGACGACCGCCCGGCGCCCAAAGGCGCCCGCGCGCTAAAGGTCGACGCCAAGATCACGGCGAACAATCTCTCGATTCGCACGGGGGCCAACCGGGTGACCGTGTGGTTGTCGCCCGAGTTGGTCGACTTCAACCAGCGCGTCCAGATCACCGTCAATGGCCAGCGGTTAAAGCGGGACGACGAATTCGTGGCCCCGGACCTGGCGGTCCTGTTGGAGGACGTCCGCAGCCGCGGCGACCGACAACATCCGTTCTGGGCCCGCTATCAAACGCCGCAACCCAAGCAGCTCACCAGCGGGCAATAGCGGCTATCCTGTTTCCTCGCCGGATGGGCAAGAATTCCAAGGCGTGATCGGTTTGTACAGGGCGCAAGGCGGACCTGTCTCTCTCGTTCGCCTTGAACGGAGCCATCCACAGCATCGTTCTGGGCATCGCGCGGGTTGGCTTGCGCTAGCTGTTCAAAGCCCATGCAAGCGCCCTTCTGTGTCAGATTTGTGTCAGATTTCGGGAAAGCGCCCAGATTGACGAGCGCAAGAGAATGCCCGATGACCTTGGCTCGCAACGAGTTGCTGCGAAAAAAAGTCATCGGG
>CAYWTU010000664.1:0-3163 GCA_964461275.1 uncultured Pirellulales bacterium
CGGTCGGCTCCGCGGCGTATGTCGCGTCGGTCGTGGCGTCCCACGACTGGCCGGCGACGCCTTGCCGAGTGAGCACCAGTTGCTCTCGGGCATCCTGACCGGCCAATACAACCGGCGATCCCGACGGGCGGCCGGTTTCAAACACCAGTTGGTCAGGCTGGGCCGGCGCAGGGGCGGCGTCCGGTACAGCGGCCGCCGGCTCGTCTGCCACGGCTTGCGCCAGCGGCAAGCCGGCAGTAAAGATTGCCGCAAGGCCAATAAGAACCAGCAGCCGCGGGGCAAAGTGCCGTGAAGTGCCGTTGTATGCCATGGGCGGTCTCCAACGTGGTGGGCGCGCGAAGCGGCAGGCCGGTTAGGGAGGGCGTCGGCGGGCAACCAAATGGCGACTCGGCGCGGCCGAAGGGCGCCAAACTGTTGGCTTGGCCCGGCTGGGGTTACGTCACGGATTGTCGCACGGTGGCGCAGAAGGTGCAAGGTTTTTCCCCGCCAGAGGGGCAACGGCAGGCCCGCGGCAGCCCAACGGACCGCGTGCAAACCGGCTTGCGGCGGCTTGGCTTTTTCCCCCAACTCGGTAGAGTTGGAGCCAGAACCCGCCATCGTTTGGGCGCCTTTCGGAACGCTCTGAGCCACTTGCGGCGTTCCATCTCCAACCACGGAGTCCACCATGTCCATCGGTCAAAGCCTGTTGCCCGAATTCGATCAGGAAATGGCAACCACCCGGCGCGTGCTCGAGCGCGTTCCCGAGGACAAGCTGAATTGGAAGGCGCATCCCAAGTCGAACACCATCGGCTGGGTCTGCAATCACCTCTCGGAGATTCCCGGCTGGGTGAGCGGCACGCTGGCAGCCGACGTCTGGGATCTGGCGCCGGTCGATGGTCCCAAGTACGAATCGCCCCAGGCCACAAAGAAGGCTGACATTCTGGCCGCGTTCGACAAGCAGGTGGCCGAGGCCCGGGCATCCTTGGCGGCCGCCAAGGACGAGGAGTTTCACAAGCCGTGGTCGCTGGCGCAAGGCGGTCAAACGCTGTTCACCATGCCCAAGCTGGCGGTGATGCGGACCTGGGTGCTAAACCACACGATTCACCACCGAGCCGCGTTGTGCGTTTACTTGCGGCTGAACGACGTGCCGGTCCCCAGCGTATACGGCCCCTCGGGCGACGAAACCGGGATGTAGCCGCGCGATGCCGCTCGTGCCGATCGACAGCGTCGACGATCCGAGGTTGGCCGCGTACCGATCACTGAAGCGCACCAATGCCACGCGGTGGGCCGATTCGTTCGTGGTCGAGGGGGACAAGCTGGTCTGGCGGCTGCTGGCCAGCCGATTTCCAACCGTTTCAATTCTGGCCGATCCTCGGTTGGCCGAGTCGTTCGCCGCGCTGGCCCCAGGCCAGACGCCAATTTACGTCTTGTCGCGGCGCGAAATCGAATCGGTCGTGGGGTTCAATTTTCATCGCGGGGCGTTGGCCTGTGGGCGCCGCGTCACATTGTCCGCGGTCGAATCGCTGCCCCAGCCGCCAGCCCCACTGGCGCTGGTGGCGTGTCCACACGTAGACGACCCTGAGAATGTGGGGGCGATCTTTCGCAACTCACTGGCGCTGGGCGCCCACGCGGTCGTGCTGGGCCCGTCGTGCGCCGATCCCCTCTCGCGCCGCGTCCTACGAGTCTCGATGGGGGCGTCGCTGGCGTTGCCTTGGGAAGTTGTCGACGATTGGGCGACGTGGTTTCTCGCCCTGCGCCATAAGAAAATTGAAACCGTTGCCGCCGTGCTCGACCCAACGGCCCAAACGCTGGCGACGGCAGCGCGGCCATCGCGGCTGGCGCTGCTGCTGGGGAGCGAAGCGCATGGGCTGGCCGACGACCTGGTCGTCCGTTGCGACCGTCGGGTGACCATTCCCATGGCCGGCGGCGCCGATTCGCTCAATGTCGCGGCGGCCGCTGGTATTCTACTGCACCACTTTTGCCCATCACGCAGGGAACCGAATTGACCGGCCGCGCGGCTCGTTCACCAAGTTGCCGTTCGAACCTCTCCGAACGTGCATGGACTGCCCGGCCGGTATATGCTGTAGCCGCGGGCGCCGACCGCCGGGATGGTGAATGGGGGCGGACGCCGGGCCCTTTCATGGAGGCCGGGGGCCGGTTGTAACGGCGGTCCGGCAAAGCGGCAGCCCTAACGGGGTGGTTTGGGTTTGCCAAGGATTTCCGATTCAACCACCATGGGAAATAGGCGCAATCTTGCGCCCCGGAATTCAGAGTTGAGTAGCCATGAGCGTCTCCCCCTTTGGTCGCGGGCCGTCCGCCTATCGTTCGCGCCAGCGGCGTCTGGGTAGGGCACGCTTGCGCCAGGAACGCCTGGAGGACCGGCGGCTATTGTCGGCCAGTCCGCTGTCGTCGCTCGAAACCGCCGCGCACGTTCAGGCGCAGATCTTCCAGCGGATGCAGTCCACGCCGTTCGAAGACGGCAAGCTGGTGCTGGCGCTGCGCGACTGGGGCGACGTCGGCTCGCTGACCGCCGCCTTGGAGTCCAGCGACTTGGCCGCCGGTTCGCAGTTCGCACAGCCGGGCATTCTGGCCCTCTCGCCGCTATTGGTCACACAGTCCGCGGCGCAAGGAACGATGGCACTTTACACCTGGAGCCTTCCCGCGGGCGTGGACGTGCCGGCGGCGCTGGCGGCGGTCGATGCACAGGCCGGCGTGCTGTGGGCGTCGCCGAATTTCATCTACGAGCGCGACCCGCGCGACCTCGTGCCCAACGACCCGCAGTACGGCAGCCAATATCACCACGCGCTGATGCAGAATCCGGCGGCATGGAACGTGACGCTAGGCTCGTCCAACGTGGTGATCGCCATCACCGACGACGGAGTCGACTGGGCCCATCAAGACCTGGCGGCAAACATCTGGAACAACGTCGACGAAATCTCGGGCAACGGCATCGACGACGACGGCAACGGCTATATCGACGACGTCCGCGGTTGGGACTTCAGCTCCAACGACAATAATCCCACGCCGCTCAACGGCGACAGCCACGGCACGCATTGCGCCGGGATCGCCGCGGCCGTAACCAACAACGCCGTGGGCGTGGCAGGTACGGCCGGCGGGGCGACGATCATGCCGATTCGGTTCTACGGCAGCGGGGCTTGGACCAGCACCGTCATCGCCCAGTCGT
>CAYWTU010000665.1:0-3150 GCA_964461275.1 uncultured Pirellulales bacterium
CATCGATGATGACGTCCACGCCCGTGGCCTTTTCGAACGCCCGAATGTTGCGGCCCTCACGGCCGATGATGCGGCCCTTCATGTCGTCGTTGGGAATGTCAACCGTGCTGGTGGTCGTCTCGGCCGTATGAGGCGCGGCATAACGCTGCAGCGAGGTGATCAGAATCTCGCGGGTCTTCTCCTCGCACACCGCCTGCAGCTTCTTTTCGTGCGCCGAGATGCGGGACCCGGTTTCCTTGAGCAGTTCCTGATCCAACATGTCGAGCAGCCGACTCGTCGCCTCGTCGCGACTCAACCCGCTCAGTTCGTGCAGCGTCTGCCGCTGCATGTCCAGGAGCTTAGCCAAATCCTCGTTGCGGCGATTGGTGTCTTCAATCTTCTCGGCCAGTTTGCGCTGGGTGGCTTCGACCATTTTCTCCTGCTTGCGGATCTGGTCCGATTGCTGTTCCAGGCCGTCTTGCCGCTTATCGAGCTGGCGTTCGCGCTCGTGCAGCTCCTGGCGAAATCGGGCCAGCTCCTGTTCGCCTTCGCTGCGCATCTGGATGGCCTGCTCCTTGATCTGGAGCTCGGCCTCCTTGCGGCGATTGTCGATTTCGCGCTCCGCCCGGCCAATGATTTCGCGGGCCGCGGCCTCGGCGTCCTTCTGGCGGAAGTAGTCCAACAGCTTGACGGCCACGAACGTTAGCAGCGCCGCCGTCGAAGCGGTAATCAACACGAGAACGGTGTCGTTCACAGCAGGGTCTTTCCGGTCCGCAAACTAGCGACGGCCATGCCATCACGCCAGGCGGAGCAAGGCGCCCGTGCGGAAGGTGCGGCCAGAACAGCGGCCCGTACCCATGGAATCGCCAACCGGCCGAGGTTCCGTCGGCGGCCAGCCCCCTGTCGTCGTCAGCGTCACCCCTTCGCCCCCGTGGGCGCACTGCCGGGTGCGGTTCTCAATCGCGGCCGCGCTGGCGCCGGATGGCGCAAGGCGGGACCGTCGGCTGAGGCGCCAGGGCATATTGCCAGCGCCACAGCCAGACCGGCGAACTGCGGCCTTTCGAGAAACGCGGTTCGAGCGGCCCGGGCCTTCCCAGCAGGAAAGGCGTCGACCGCCACCCACCATGATCGCCAAGCGGCGACCAGTGCAGACGTGTCGACAGGGCCGTCCGAGCGGACCCAACAATCCACGAAGCGCGGCCAGGCCAGCGACTGAGCATGGCCACGAGAAAGGCAATTAGCCCATGCATCGGAACCTCGCGGGTGTTGGTGCGGTGACGGTTGACTCGGGCGTCGCCACAGTCGGCGACGATTCCCCACTCATGGTGTACGGACGTGCTGTCTTGGCCCTTCGCCCCGCAGGGCACAGCCATAGTCAATAGGATCGATCAATCTCCATTCTTGCGGTGTAAACCGCCGACCGACACACCCAGCCGTGCCGGAACGAATGGTCCGGCGCGGCGGCAACCCGTTGTCCTGCGGCCACACCACTGGCTATCGTACCAAAGTCCGCTGAAGGTGCAACTAACCACTCCCTAAGTGACGCGAATTTGCCAGCCGACCGGTTCGGGCTGGCCGATGTCGGCAAGCGTCATGCACTGGCGAATTTATGCCGCCCCATCCACTAATCGAGCGATTCTCCGCCGCCTGGCCCGACGCACACTGGCGCGATGTGCCGGTATTGCTGGCCGTTTCGGGCGGCGCCGACAGCGTCGCCCTGCTGCGGTTGATGGCTGCCCGAGCAGAGCCTACCGGGGCGGTGCTCCATGTCGCCCATTTCAACCACGGCCTGCGGGGTGAGCAGTCGCAGGCCGACCAGCGATTCGTGGTCCAATTGGCCGAAGAACTTGGCTTCGACTGTCACGTGGGCCAGCCCGAAACACCGCTCTTGGAGTTGCCCGCTGGCGACGGCATTGAGGCGGCGGCTCGCGTCGCCCGCTACGCCTTCTTGCTGGCGACTGCCCAGCGGCTAGGGGCCCGGTATTTGGTGACGGCGCATACGGCCGACGATCAAGCCGAAACGATTTTTCACCATGTCGTTCGCGGAACGGGGCTTGCCGGGTTGGCAGGCATGCCACGAGTGCGCGTGATGTCACCCGCCGTGACGTTGTTGCGGCCGCTGTTGGCCTTCCGGCGGGCCGACTTGGTGGAGTTCCTACAGGCCGTCGGTCAATCGTGGCGCGAGGACAGCAGCAATCAGGATCAGGGTTACCTGCGCAACCGCATTCGACACGAGTTGATTCCGCTCTTGGTCGACCGTTATCACCCGGCGGCGGTCGAGGCGCTGTTGCGTCTGGGGCGTCTGGCGGCCGACGCCCAAGCGGCCCTCGAGCCGTTGGTCGAACGGCTGCTGCAGAAGGCTTGCCCATCGCCCGCGGAACAGGCCGCGGTGCGTTTGGACTGCAGGCCACTGGCAGGCGAGCCGGTGCATCTAGTTCGCGAGGCGCTAGTGCATGTCTGGCGACTACGGGGTTGGCCGCTGGGCGACATGACGCTGGACCACTGGCAGGCCTTGGCCGAATTGGCGTTGCCGACGGTTCGCGCCGGCGCGATCACGCTGCCCGGCGGTATTCAGGCTCGGCGTGCGGGCGACAGCTTGCAACTGGCGGGACCGGCGGCCAGACCACTTTCGGAGGCCTCCCCAGAGCAGCCTTAAGCGACCGCCCGGTCGGTCCCGCAAAGTTTTTCCAGCGCGTCGCAGGCGTTGTCAATGGCGTCCGACTCGCGCATTTTCTGGGCATAGCGGCGACAGTTTTCGGCCACCTCGGCCGACGCCAGCAGCCCGTTCAGTTTTCTGACCACCCTTGCCGTTTTGTAACCCCGTTTGCTCAGGTACTCACTGACGCCCAGCTTGAGCAATCGCTGGGCGTTGTCGGGCTGATCGTAGACCATGGGCACGGTGAGCTGCGGGACGCCGGCCGAAAGGGTGTGGGCGATCGTGCCGACGCCGCCGTGATGCACGTGCGCCGCCGAGCGCGGCAGCAACCGTTCGAGTGGGACGTAGCTGAAGTGCCGCACGCCGGCGGGCAGCGGTTGGGGAATCTGCTCGCCGTGCGGCGTCAGCAGCACCGCTCGCCGGTTCAGCGCCTGCGCCGCCTCGACCGAGACTCGAAAGAAATCGACCGCGTCCAGCGTCACCGAGCTCTGTGTGAACACGATCGGCGGCGTCCC
>CAYWTU010000666.1:0-3125 GCA_964461275.1 uncultured Pirellulales bacterium
GTTGAGCACCTCGAGCAGCTTGGCCAAATCGTCGAAGTGCAGGCCGGTCGTCGGCTCGTCGAGCAGATAGAGTGTTTTGCCGGTGTCGGGTCGCGACAGCTCGGCCGCCAGTTTGACGCGCTGCGCCTCGCCCCCCGACAGCGTCGGCGCCGATTGACCTAGCGTGAGATAGTCGAGCCCGACGTCGCACAGCGTCTCCAAAATGCGGCGAATTTTGGGAATGTTCTCGAACAGCGCCGTTGCCTTGCCGCACGGCATGCCCAACACGTCCGAAATGCTGTGGCCATGGAATCGCACCGCCAACGTCTCGGGGTTGTAGCGCTGCCCGCGGCAAATGTCGCACTCGACCCACACGTCCGGCAAAAAGTGCATCTCGACCCGTTTCTGGCCGTTGCCCTCGCACGCCTCGCAGCGGCCACCCGGCACATTGAAGCTGAACCGCCGGGCGGTATAGCCGCGAAGTTTGGCCTCGGGAAGTTGGGCGTACAGCGTGCGAATCAAGTCGAAAGCGCCGGTGTAGGTGGCGGGATTCGAGGTGGGCGAATTGCCTAGCGGCTGCTGATCGACCTGAATCACCTTGTTGATCTGCTCCACACCCAAGATTCGGTCGTAAGCCGCCGGGCCACCCCGGGCGCGGTGCAACGTGCGGGCGATCGATTGGTACAACACGTCCTCGACCAGCGAACTCTTGCCGCTGCCGCTGACGCCGGTGACCACGGTGAGCGCCCCCAACGGAATTCGGACGTTGACTCCTTTGAGATTGTTGTGCCGCGCGCCGACAACTTCGATCCAACCACCGCCCGGCGGCTCGACTGACGCCGGCGCAGCGCTCTTGGTGGCCCGCACCGGCAACCCGGCCGAGTTTAGGCGTTTCTTGACGGCGCCGGCCACTGTCGCCACAGCTCCCGCCTTGGCCGATGTGGCGGGCGCCTGACCTGGCATCCGCCGTTTGGCGGGCACGGGGATCGATTTGCCGCCGCTGAGAAACGGCCCGGTGACCGAGCCGGGGGCCTTGCCCACTTCACGCGGCGTTCCGCGGGCGACGATTTGTCCGCCGTGTTCGCCGGCGCCCGGGCCGAAATCCAGGAGCCGATCAGCTTGTTCCAGTACCTCGCGGTCGTGTTCGACCAGCAACAGCGTGTTGCCCAGGTCGCGGAGTTTGGCCAAGGCCGCAATCAGGCGGCGATTGTCGCGGGGGTGCAGGCCGATGGTTGGCTCGTCGAGCACGTACAGCACTCCGGTCAGGCCGCTGCCGACTTGGCTGGCCAGGCGAATCCGCTGCGCCTCGCCGCCCGACAACGTGGGAGCGGGGCGGCCCAGCGCGAGATATTCCAGCCCCACGTCCACTAAGAATTCGAGCCGATTCTTGATTTCCCGCAACAATTCACCGGCGATCTTCCGTTCGTGAGCGGTGAACTTCCAACGCTGCGCCTCGCCCAGCAAAGTTCCCAGCGGCAATTGGCACGTTTCGCCCAGCGTACGGCCCTGAAAACGCACGGCCCCCGCGTCGTCCCGCAGGCGGCTGCCTCCGCAGGCGGAACACTCCACCTCGTCGATCAGGTGCTCGATCTTGCCTCGAATCGTTGGCGACAACCGCGACGCCTCCTCCAGGGCAGGATACAACCCTTTGTATTGAAACCGCATGAGCGGGCGGGCGCCGTCGCCGCGCTTGCCCTGGGGAAACACGTCGATCCAGCGTTCGCCGGCCCCGTGCAGCACCAACCGGCGGGCCCGCGGACTGAGGGCGTCAAACGGCTCATCGAGCGGCACGTCCAACTCGCTGGACAGCGCCTGGAGCATGTGAGCGAACAGCGGCTGTTGGGGGCTGGGCCACAGCGCCACGGCGCCCTGGGCCAGCGTGAGCCGAGAATTGCGCAGCAGCGCCGCCGGATTGGCGCCCACCTGCACCCCCAGCCCCTCGCACGAGGCGCACCAACCCAAGGAGCTGTTGAACGAAAAGCTGTGCGGCATGAGCGGCTCGAAGCTGCGGCCGCACTTGTCGCAGGCGTAGTGTTGGCTGTGGACTTGGTTGACCCACCGCGACTCGGGAACTTGGTCGTTGACGACCGCCACGTGCAGCACGCCCTTGCCCAAAGACAAGGCGTTCTCCACGCTATCGGCGATCCGTGAGCGGCT
Organism: uncultured Pirellulales bacterium; assembly: GCA_964461275.1. Taxonomy (GTDB): domain Bacteria; phylum Planctomycetota; class Planctomycetia; order Pirellulales; family CAYNRE01; genus CAYWTU01. Next base: position 2,137 of record CAYWTU010000666.1, read on the forward strand.
CTTGGCTTGAATCGTCGCCCGGTCGACGATCACCTCGACCTTGTGCTTGCGGCGGCGGTCGATCGTGGGCGGCTGATCGACCGAATACGTCTGGTCATCGACCCGCATGCGCGGATAACCGGCGGCGCGGATCTCCTCCCACAAGGTTTCATAGCGCTCGCCGACCTGAATCTCCAAGGGGGCCATCAAATACAGCCGCGCGCCTTCGGGTTGCGCCATGACCTTGTCGATGATTTCATCGGCCGACTGCGTGCCAATCGCCACGTCGCAGGCCGGGCAGTAGAGCGTTCCCAACCGGGCGAACAGAATCCGAAAATAGTCGTAGATCTCGGTGACCGTGCCGACGGTCGAGCGCGGGGTATGGCCCAGGTTTTTCTGTTCGATGGCGATGGCGGGCGACAGGCCGCTGATGTGATCGACCTGTGGCTTTTGCATCTGGCTGACGAACTGCCGAGCGTAAGAGCTCAGGCTTTCCACGTAACGCCGCTGGCCCTCGGCATAAACGGTGTCCATGGCCAGCGAGCTTTTTCCCGAACCGCTGAGCCCGCAGCAAACGGTCATCTGGTCGCGAGGGATCTCCACGTCGATCGATTTCAGGTTGTGTTGCTTGGCGCCCTGCACCCGGATCGCCTGGGCTGCCAGTTCTTCCTCGGGATGACGGCGGGCGGGGGCCGACTTGCGCTTCGCTGCGGGAACATGACCCTTCAAAATCGGCAGCAGCGCCCTGCCCGTGTACGAGCGTTTACAGGCGGCGATTTCCTCGGGCGCGCCCGCCGCGAGGATCTCGCCCCCGCCGGCGCCCCCTTCAGGCCCCAGGTCGATGATCCAGTCGGCCGTCTTGATCACGTCCAGATTGTGCTCGACCACCAATACGGTGTTGCCCGCTTCCACAAACCCATGCAACACGCTCAGCAGCATGTGGATGTCGGCAAAGTGCAGGCCGGTGGTCGGTTCGTCCAACAGGTAGAGCGTCTTGCCGGTGCTCTTTT
>CAYWTU010000667.1:0-3122 GCA_964461275.1 uncultured Pirellulales bacterium
GAATGTGTTCGATGACGTCCAGCGAGATCACGGCGTTGAAACGTCCATAGGTCTTGCCCAGAAAATCGTCGCACAGGAAGCGGCATTTCTCGCTGCGCCAGTTCTCGTCGGCCGTTTCAATGGCCGATTCGTCGAGGTCGACGCCGGTGTAGCCGGCCGCCGCTTCCGCCAAAATGGGCGTGCCGATTCCCTCGCTGCAACCCATCTCGAGCACGTTGCGGCCCGAACTGGCCATTCGGGCGGCGAACTTGTAACGCGCCAAGACGAAGGCCAGTCGCTTGGGATCGTTGTACAGGTTGTACGACCAGTGGCGGCCGAGAACCTTGCTGCGGTTGCCCAGCATGTCGGTCACGCGACTCCAGAGTTCCTGTTCGTTCTTGGCGGGAGTGATCATGCGGCATCCTTGAGCGCGAGTTGAGTGGGAACCAGTTGAACAATACTGTCGGCCAGCGGCGTAAATCGAAAGGCCGGCGCCGCGGCGGCTAGCTTGCGGCAGACCATGTCGGTGTGCGTAGGCCGGACGAAATCTTCGTTCAAATCGACCAAATGCATTCGCTTCACGCGAGCCGGGTCCATGCCGATTGCTTGGGCCACGGCGCAGGCGATGTCGTAACGTGCCCAGCGCTGCGGCGCACAAAGATTGAACAACCCCTTAGCATGCGCCGCCTGGAGCGCCAGCGTACCGGCCACCACATCCTCGACCGTGGTGGGACAGAAAACTTGGTCGCCCGCGGCCGCAACGGTCTGACCCGCCAGCATTCGAGAAAACATTTCATCCAGCAAAGTGCCGTCGCCTTGCATGCGGCCGTAAACCTTGCTCAGTCGCAAGATCAAATAGTTGTCGCCACAGGCTTCGGGCAAGCGGCGCTCGAGTTCGGCCTTCGTCCGGCCGTATTGATTTACGGGACATGGCGCCGCGTCGTCGTCGTATTCCCCGGTCTGGCCGTCGAAGACATAGTCCGTCGAATAGACGATGGTTGTAATGCCCGCGTGCGCCAACCGACGGGCGATGGCCAAGGGCCCTTCGACGTTCACCTGCCAGGCCAAGTCCGGCTCGCGCTGACAGCGGGCGATATTGGTCAGCGCCGCCGGCAACACCGCCGCCTGATATCCCGCGTCCGCCAGCGCCTGGGCGTCGACGGCGGGGTTGGTCAAATCCAGCGCTAGCCGGCCCGGCGTGCCGCGGCGGGTGGTTCCCAGCGTGTCCGGATGCCAGCGGCGATAGGTGGCCCACAGATGTCGCCCGAGAAAACCGTCGGCGCCCAGAACGGCGGTGCGCGGCGGGCGCGGTTGAGCGCCGTGCCACGACTGTCCTTGGAGGGCCCCGCGCATTCCGGCGGTGAAGGCCCGGAGATTAAGCCTTGTGGACATAGTCCAAGGTCTCCTTTTCGATCCGCGGCCACTCTTCGTTGATCCAGCCAATGACGCCCGCGATGCCCTGCTCCAGGCTGACTTGCGGCTTCCAACCCAGTTCGGTGCGGGCCTTGGTCGAGTCAATGACGTAGGCCTTGTCCTGGCCCAGTCGCTCGGCCACCGCCTTGGTACAGGCTGTGAAATCCTTGCCGAGTTTGCTGCAGATGAGCTGCACGACGTCGCGCACCGCCACGCCGCCGTCGGGCGACAAGTGATACATCTGTCCGTTGCGGCCGCGCTCCATGGCGGCCAATTCGCCCCGTGATACGTCGCGGATGTGGATGTACGATTTCACCGCCAGTCCGCCGCCATGTAATTCGATGGTGCGGCCGCTCTTCAGATAGATCGCCGAGCGGGGAATGATTTTGAACAACTGCTGATGGGCGCCGTAGACGTTGGTGGCGCGAATCATAACCAGCGGAAAGTCAAAGTTCTTGACGATGGTCCAGAGCATCAAGTCGCCCGACGCCTTCGATGCCGCGTAAGGGGTGGTGGGGTTGATCGGGTGCTCTTCGGTCACCGTCCCTTCGCAGGTCCCGTACACCTCGGGTGAGGAAATATGAACGTACCGTTTGAGCCACTTCTGGTCCTTGAGGAAGTTGCCCAACGCGGCGATCGCTACGCCGTTGGTCAAAAACCAATGCTCGGGGTTTTTCCAACTCGGGGCGACTTCGCTCTGCGCCGCGAAATTGACGACATAGGCCGGCCGCTCGCGGGCCAGCAGTTCCTGCAAACCCGCCATGTCATGATTCAGGTCGTGGCGGTGGAATGAGTACCGCGACAGCAGGTCGTGCCGCTTCTTGTAGGGCAGGAACAGGTCGCTTTTTTCGTCCGAGCGGCTGATGCCGAGGATGCGATACTTCGTGTCGACCAGCAGGTGGTCGATGAAATCGCTGCCGGAGAACGAATTGCTGCCAATGACGGCGACGGTTTCCATGACCTTTGACCTTTTTTTCGGAACGACTTCAAATGCTCTTAGGGTCCGACAAACAACCTGTTCGGTTCGCTGAAAGCAACGGGAGTTAGAGGGCGGTTGTCAGGTCGTTTGGGGCCTCTCTTAGCCTCGGTCGAGGACCGAGGCTAACATTCGTTCACGCCGCGTTCTTCTCGGGTTCCAGGTGAATCAGGCAGCGGCCGGCGACGTGGCCGCTGCGCATCTGAGCGATCGCCTCATTGATTTCATCCAGGGGAAAGTGGTGCGTGATCAGCATGTCCAGCGCCAGTTTGCCCGCCTCGACCAATCGCACGTAGCGCGGAATGTCGACGCTTGGCTGCGCCTCGCCGCCATGGCTGCCGGTGATGGTTTTGCCAAAGTGCAGGGGGAGCGTGAATAGCGACGCCTTGTGCCCTTGTCGCGGCACTCCCACCAGCACTGTCCGACCACCGCCGGCCGTCAGTTCGTAGGCCGTTTCAATGACGGCCGGCATGCCCGTGTTGTCAACCACGACGTCAGCTCCGGCGGGCCCCAAGATGTCGCGGACCGCTTGACGTGGGTCTTCGGTGTTCGAGTTGATCAGGTGCGTTGCCCCGCAGCGGCGAGCCAGCGACAGTTTGTTGTCGAACAGGTCGATGGCAATGATGGGCCAGGCGGAAGCCAGCGCGGCGCCTTGAATCACATTCAAGCCTACGCCTCCCGCGCCGAACACGACGATCGACTCGCCCACTTTGAGCCGCGCGTTGTTCATCACCACGCCAATGCCGGTGGTGAC
>CAYWTU010000668.1:0-3115 GCA_964461275.1 uncultured Pirellulales bacterium
GGCGCGGTTTCCTGCGCCGTTTCTGAGCATGACCACCGTACGACCGTCGCCATCGGCCAGGGGGCGCAAACAATAGACCTGCTCGACGTAGCCCGGCGTCGGTCCGGCAAACTGGTGAAAGCGCCGCATGTTGCCTTGTGCCGCCGTGTCGTTGAACGGCGTGACGCGGACCAGCGGAGCGACCAACTCGGCCCCTTGTTCCAAGAGCGGCGCGCCGAAGTTCAGGTGGTACAAGAGTTGAAATTCCGCCGCATTGGCGCTGGCGTTGACCACTTCGTCGACGAGCGTGAACCGCGGTTCGCCCGGCACGACGATCAGCTCGCTGTGCAGCTCCAGTTTAGGCCCGTGCATCATCCGCTCGTCAATCCGGGCCCGCAGCCGGACGCGATAGGGGGGCTCGCGCTCGACGAGCATTTCCAGCTCTTGCGTGGGCAAATAGGCCTGCTTGCCGTGCAGCGTCAGGTCGACCGTGGCGCTGGCGCCGGTGTTGTCGACGATGGTGTCCGGACCGGGATGGCCGTTGTTCTCCAGTCCGCAGCGGCACAACCATTCGCCGAATCCGTCCAACCACCCCAGGCCGCCGCGGGACGTCAAGTTGACGAACTGCGGATGGACGATCTCACGCACCGGCGACCGCCAACCGAGCCGCACATCGCCCGCCTCGACCGACCAAATGCCCATGCCGCGGGTTGGCACGAGCGTGATCTTGAGTTTGCCGTTGTCGACGACCACCACGTCGACTCCCTGCTGCTTGCCGCCGTGCAGCCGGTATTTTTGAATCGACCAGGGGACCTCGCAGGCGGGCGTGAGCGTCTTGCCGTGAAACGACATCTCGGCCGGATTGAGGTTCTCGCGTACGCTGATCAACGGCTGCCGCAACGGCTCTGCGGCGGCGCCAAGCGCTACCTGCAATATCGCCCATCCAACAACCAGGGGCGTGGCTCTTTTCAGCATGGATTCAGTTCTCACGCATAGACCAATCAACCACCAAGGCCACAAGGATAGTCAGAAGGGGCGCCCGGTGGACAGGGTGGAGCTAGCAGGTACGTGCGAAATCGCGGCCGCGCTAAAACAGCGGCGGGCGGCCCAACTTGCGGCGGATGATCGCCCACTGGCCGGCGTGCATTAGCCAATGCGAGCCCTGCATCGAGAACAACGCTCCCACCGTTGGCCAGAAGTTGCGAAAATTCTCCGGCGTAGGTTGATCGAGGTCCGAATCGCTGCACGCCTCTAATGCGGCCAACGTCGCCTGACGCTGCTGCGAATAGATTTCCATCAACTCTTGCTTCTTAGGAAACGACCCCGGATCGTCCGACGTGGCGGTTTGTTTGGTGAATTTCTCGGCAAAGCCGGCGGGGAGCGGCGGCAATGACCCCGGCCGAACCGCGTTGATCATACTGTTTTCCGAGTTGATCAAATGACCCATTTGCCAGGCGATATGGTTTGTGCCGGGAAGGGGGCGGACCAAGAAGTCGGCATCGCTGAGGTCGCCTAGGTACGACTGGACGATCATGTCGCTCATTTGCAGGCCGGCGCGAATCGCTTGTCGGCTGTCCATGGCAGGGGTCTCCAAGCTGGTGATTGGTGAAGCTGAATCGATGGCCTCACCAGCTTAGCAGATACGGGCGACAATACAGCCCAGCCCCAACGAAGCGCTAAGGAATTTCACGTTTTCCACTCGACCGCGCAAGTCGGCCGTATGCATCACCTACGACGGCGCTCGGTTACCCACCCGGTAATACTCCTGGTACCAGGCAACGAAGCGGCTGACACCTTCTTCGATCGTCGTTCGCGGAGAAAACCCAAGATCCGCCTCCAGTTCCGCCAGGTCGGCATAGGTGTCGGGTACGTCGCCGGCCGCCAACGGCAATAGGTTAACGATCGCCTTGCGGCCCAACGCCTGCTCCAACACGCGGATCAACTTCATCAGGTCGACCGGTTGATGACTACCGACGTTGTAGATGCGGTAAGGCGCCGTGCTGCTGGCCGGATCGGGGCTGGCGCCCGACCAGGCTGGGTTCCCCGCGGCCGGGCGATCTAGCGCCCGTACGAACGCCTCGGACACGTCATCGACGAAGGTGAAATCACGCTGCATTCGGCCAAAGTTGTAGACGTCAATGGGCCGCCCTTGCAGTATCGCCTCGCTAAAGCGGAACATGGCCATGTCAGGCCGGCCCCAGGGGCCATAGACCGTGAACAGCCGCAGTCCCGTGGTCGGCAGCTTGTGCAGGTGGCTGTAGCTGTGCGCCATCAGCTCGTTGGCCTTTTTAGTCGCGGCATACAGGCTGATGGGATGGTCGACATTGTGCCGCACCGAAAACGGCATTTGGGTATTCGCTCCGTAGACGGAGCTGGACGAGGCGTAGACCAGGTGCTGGACGCCCGCCTGCCGACAGCCTTCCAAAACGTGCAGAAAGCCGGTCACGTTCGAGTCGACGTAGGCGTACGGATTCTCCACCGAGTATCGCACGCCGACTTGCGCCGCCAGATGTGCCGCGCGGTGTGGACGCACGGAGCCAAATACCCGCTCGATCGCCCCTCGGTCGCCGACGTCCAGTCGCTGGAACTGAAACCCCGGCCGGGCCAAGAGCCGCGTCAGTCGGTCGGTCTTGAGCCGCACGTCGTAATAGTCGCACAGGCTGTCGACTCCCACGACCTCGTCGCCCCGTTCCAATAGTCTCGAAGCCAGGTGATAGCCAACGAACCCGGCTGCGCCGGTGACCAGGATTCGCATGACCAAGAACCTTCCCGAAGGCGGGCTGAATTACTATTTGGCAGGTCGTCCGCCATCAACTTGGCCCCATCGGCGGTTTCCGTCAAGCAGCCCGCTGCCCGAGAGCCAAACGAGGGAAACGTGGGCCCAGAATGGGCTTGCCGCAGGGTCGCCAGAGGTTGGGCAGCGGCGGTTAGCGCCAATCAATCGGCGAGCGGTGGGCGTGAGCCCAATGTTCCTGGAGCTCGTCACTCGCGGCGTCGGGGCGCTGGACCTCCGCCTGGAGTGGCCGGCGAAATCAATCGGCGAGCGGTGGGCGTGAGCCCAATGTTTCTGGCGCCGCCGAACAACAGGGGACTTAGTGTGCCGGGATAAACCGGATTGGAATTGGGAATGAAAGTG
>CAYWTU010000669.1:0-3111 GCA_964461275.1 uncultured Pirellulales bacterium
GGGCCGCGCGTGCGCCTTGCCTGCCGCTCACGTTGCACGGTGACGGCCATGTCGTTCGGCGCCTCTTTCGACATCAAGGAGCAGATTCGCCAGGCGGTCGACATCGTCGACCTGGTCGGCCAGACCATTCCCTTGCGCCGCGAAGGCCGTATGTACAAGGGCCTGTGCCCCTGGCACGACGACAGCCGCCCTAGCTTGCAGGTGAACCCCGCGCGACAATCGTTCAAGTGCTGGGCCTGCGACATCGTCGGCGACGTGTTCGCCTTTGTCATGAAGGCCGAGGGGGTCACGTTTCCTGAGGCGGTCGCCATGCTGGCCCAGCGAGCCGGCATCGCGTTGGAACCGCAGCGGCTGGGCGCCTCGCCGCAGCAGGTGGACGAAAAGAAACGTTTGCTGGAAGTTCTAAGCTGGGCCGAAACGCAGTTTCGGCAGTGCCTGGCAGGCGCCGCGGAGGCCGAGCCGGCCCGCCGCTACCTGGACCAGCGCGGAATCTCCGCGGACAGCGTGAATCGGTTTCATCTGGGGTTCGCCCCCAACCGTTCAAATTGGCTGCTTGACCGGGCCAAAGGGACGCCCTACACGCCGCAATTGCTCGAAGCGGCCGGCTTGGTGCGCCGCCGGGAAGAGTCGCAAGGCTACTACGACTGGTTTCGCGGCCGGGTGCAGTTTTCGATTCGCGACTCGCAGGGCCGACCGGTGGGCTTTGGCGGCCGCGTGCTGCCCGAGTCGGGAAGCACCAGTCCCGCCAAATACGTCAATTCGCCCGAGACGGCGCTATTCAAAAAAAGCGAGCTTTTGTATGGCCTTGACCACGCCCGCGACGCCATCGGCAAGGCCAAGCAGGCGCTGGTCATGGAAGGGTACACCGACTGCATCGTCGCCCATCAGTGCGGCTTCCCGCAGGCGGTGGCAGTGTTGGGAACGGCGCTCGGCGAGGCGCACCTGCGGCTGCTGCGTCGCTATGGGGCCGACCGGGTACTGCTGGTTTTGGATGGCGACGAAGCCGGCCAGCGGCGAGCCAACGAAATTCTCGAGTTGTTCGTGGCCGAGCAGGTCGATTTGCGAATCCTGACGTTGCCAGAAAACTTGGACCCCTGCGATTTCCTGCTCCAGCGCGGCCCCGAGGCGTTTCAGCAACTGTTGAACCAAGCGGTCGACGCCTTGGACCACAAGTTTCACAGTGTCACGCGGCGGCTAGGCGAGTCGGCCGGGACGCACGATATTTCGCAGGCAGTCGAAGAGGTCCTGACCACGCTGGCCAAGGCGCCCCGCCTGGCGGCCGACGGCAGCAGCGCCGCCAAAGTCAAGGAAGATCAGGTGTTGCACCGACTCGCCCGGCTGACTTCGCCGGGCGGCAACGTGACCGCCGCCGAGGAACGGCTGCGAGGCAGGTTGGCGATGCTGCGAAGACAAGGGGACAAACGTTCCCGACGTCCGCAGCCTGCCGCTGAGGAAGTGGAGAACTTGGCTGACCAGGGCCGGCAACCCCCGTCGCCGTTGGACGCGGCTTTGCTGGAAATGTTGCTGCTGGACCCCGAGAATCTGGCTGAGATTCGCTTGGCGCTGGCGCCCCACGAGGTGGAATCGGCCGCGGTACAGCGGGTTTATGCTTGCGCCTGCGTGCTAGCAGACGGGGGGCAGACACCCGATTTTTCCAGATTGCTATTGGAGTTTGACGACCCGGCGATGAAGAATCTGCTCGTGGCTGCGGACGAACAGGCCCGGGCCAAGGCGGCGGTGGACAAGGCGGCGCAACTTCGGTCGTGGATCGAGGCCGTCATTCGCCGCCGCGACGAGCGGCAGCAGCGGCAACACCGGGTTGCTTTGCAAGAGCGCCGCTTGGACGACAGCGAGGAACTTGAGCTGCTGGAGCGCATCGTCCAGCAGCGGCGGAAGCGGCAGAGTATTTCCTTGCCCACGGAGGGGCCGGGATGCCTGCCAGGGTCGGCCGGCGAAGGCTAAATCGATTGACGGTTGATTGTTTGCCTGCGCCGCGCAGACCATAATCGGATGACCCAGCGAGTGAGGAGGGAACTGGTGGACTATCCCGAAAAAGAAATGCAAGAGCTGTTTGTGCTAGGGAAGGCGCAAGGCTACTTGACCTACGATCAAGTCAACGACGCCTTGCCGGACGAAGCGGTTCATCCCGACAAGCTCGATCAATTGTTCATCGCCTTGGAGGAGCAAGGCATCGATTTGGTCAGCGAACCGCCGGAACCGGCTACGGCCATCGCCGGATCGGTCGTCCCACACCAGCGCGACGAAGACCCCTTCGACGCTCTGACCGAAGACGACGGCGACAACTATCGCAGCGACGCCGCCAATTCCGACGACAACGGTCGGTTCAGCGACGATCCGATCCGCTTGTACCTGACGCAGATGGCGGAAATCCCGCTGCTCACGCGCGATCAGGAAATCTATCTGGCCAAGAAGATCGAAGATACGCGGCGGCGATTTCGGCGCAGCGTGCTGGCGTGCGAATACGCCATGCGACAGACGGTCGAGACGCTGGACAAGGTGCATGCCGGCGTGTTGCCGTTCGATCGCACGATCAAGGTTTCGCTGACCGAGTGCTTGACCAAGGAACAGATCATTTCCCGGATGCCGCACAATCTGCGAACGTTGTCGCATTTGTTGGAAATGAACAAGCACGACTTCCGAATGGCCCTCAACGCTCGCTTGGAGCGCGACGCACGATACGCCGCCTGGCAGCGGTTTCAGCAGCGCCGCCGACGGTCGCTGCACCTGGTTGAGGAATTGAGCTTGCGCACGCGGCGCGTGCAGCCGCTGATGAAGCGGCTGGGCGATATCCACAAACAGATGGAGCGATTGCGGCACAAGCTGCGATTCCTGGCCGACGACTCCTCCGCCAAAGACGAACGGGCCAACCTGACCCGCGAGCTGCGCGACCTGATGCTGATGACGGCCGAAACGCCCAAGAGCCTCAGCCGCCGATTGGACAAGATGCAGCGCGAGTTCCGCGAATACGAAAAAGCCAAGCGCGAACTGTCGGGCGGCAACCTGCGGCTGGTCGTGTCGATCGCCAAGAAGTACCGCAATCGCGGACTGAGCTTCTTGGACCTGATTCAGGAAGGCAACACCGGCCTGATG
>CAYWTU010000670.1:0-3101 GCA_964461275.1 uncultured Pirellulales bacterium
TGCCCCCCACCAACAGCCGCTTGAGGTGCAGCTCCAGCGCGATCCGCATAACCAGCGGCATGTCGAGCGCGTTGTGATGGGTTACAAACGGCTTGGCCGCGGCCCCGCCAGCCACGGCGTGCAGCGTGGGCCCTTCGATCTCGGCGTATCCTTGCGAGGCGAGGGTGCTGCGGATCGATTGCACGATCTTCGTACGCTGAACGAAACGGTCGAGCACGCCGTCGGTGTACACCAAATCGACGTACCGCATCCGCTGACGTAGCTCGGGGTCGGTCAGCCCTTTGTGTTTCTCAGGAGGCGTTTCGATCGACTTGGTAAGAAAGTACAGCCGCTCGGCGAAAATGGTCAATTCGCCCGTCTTGGTTCGCTTCAGTTCGCCGTCGACGCCCACGATGTCGCCCAGATCGAAGCACTGGGCCAAGTCCCAATTCGCCTCGCCGACCTGCTTTTGGCCGATGAAAACTTGGATCTGCCCTGTCCAGTCGCGGATGTCCAGGAAATTCAACTTGCCGGTCGGCCGCTGCAAGACGATTCGCCCGGCGGCCCGGACCTTGGGGCCGTGTTGTTCTGGTTCGCGTGGACGCTGACCAGGAACCTGCTCGGGGGTCGGTCCCGTTTGAATCTGGTCGGCCAGAGCGCGAATGGCGCCAATTGCCTGATGGCCATCGAATCGTTCGCCCCACGGATCGTGCCCCAGCTCGACGATTCGCCGCAATTTCTCCCGTCGCGATGCCTCGAGCATGCCGGCACTGCCGCCAGGTCGAGAAGGGCTGGACATATCTTCCGAGGCCATAGTCATAGGTGCTTCACGGGACGACAATTGCGGGCCACAATGTGTGGAGAACTGGTGCGTACGACCGGGCGATGACCGCTTTGGACCAGCCAAGCTCATCGGGTCGCAGCCGGCCCAAAGAGGCCGCCATACAACCTGACAACCGCCCTGCAAACTTCCGTTGATTCGTGACAACCGAGCGGGTCGTTTGCTGGAATCTAAACCCAAGAATTGCAACATTTTAGTGTTCCCGGCCGGGGGGTCAACGTCAGCTCCCTCGGCGCTCGGGGGCCGCCTTAAGCCCAAAACTACCAAGGTACCCATGCCTCCATTGACTTTCGGCGGCCAGGAAATGTTCGCATCTGCGCCAACGCGGCTGTTCCAACTGCTAACCGACGTGGACTCGATGGCCCGAGTGATCCCCGACCTGGCCTCGTCCGAAAAACTCTCGGACCGGGCGATCCGCTGCGTAGTCCGGCCGGGGTTTTCATTCTTACGCGGCACGTTGAATTTGGACCTGAATTTGTCCGACGTGCAGCCCGATTCGCGAGCTCGCATGACGGTCGACGCCAGTGGCATTGGCGTCAACATGACCGTCGTTTCCGAGTTGGAAGTGCAGCCACAGGACCAGGGGAGCGTTTTGCACTGGAGCGCCACCATTCCGCAGATGCGAGGGCTGGTGGCGACGCTCAGCCCGGCGCTGATTCGGGCCGCCGCCGACCAGGTTATCCGTCACACGTGGTCGCTGGTTCGCGAAGAATTGGGCGAGTAGTTGGTGAAGGCACGACAAACTGTCAGTAATCAACAGTTGCTTTATGCTGGCCGGCATTTCGCCTCGCGTTTTCCTTGCCGATGGATGGTTAGTCGTTCACTCGCCGCTGCTTGTGCTGTGCTCCTTATTGCAACTCAGGTGGCGGCGCACGTTGGTCTCGCCCGTGGCGCGCGGTATATCGCCGCGAACGATTCAATACGGAAGGCTGCGATCATTCCAGCTCCATTGGTAAACAGACATTGACCATTTGTTCCAGTATCACTAAAATCCGCCCTCAACTGAGATGGACCGCTATTGGGATTGCACCATTGATTCTCCACAGTTGGGTGGCCCCCGATGAGGTTGCTCCAGACCGCCAGAGGATGGGAAGTCTGGACGCCGGCCAAGGTGAATCTACTTCTTGAGGTGTTGCACAAACGGCCCGACGGGTTTCACGAAATTGAAACCGTAATGGCGCCGATCAGCCTATACGACACGCTGTCCGTCGCAAACGCGCCGGACGGGCAAACGCAATTCGCCTGCCGCGACGCCCGCCGTCACAGCGGGACACCGAATTCCATGCCGTTGCCGGAGGGAGCCGACAACATTGCCATGCGGGCGGTCGAAGTCTTGCGCGAGAAGACCGGTTGTCGCAAAGGGGTATCCCTGAGGCTGGTGAAGCGCATTCCCTTGGCCGCCGGACTGGCGGGCGGATCGAGCAATGCGGCGGCGGCGCTGGTCGCCGTCAACCGACTATGGGGAACCGGCCTGTCGACCGACACACTGAGCGATTTGGCTGCACAATTGGGCAGCGATGTGCCGTTTTTCCTCGCCGGGCAGGCGGCCATGTGTCGCGGGCGTGGAGAACAGATCGAACCCCAAACCAACATGCCGCCGCTGCACCTGGTGGTCGTACATCCTGGCGAAGGTCTGCATACCGCGGCGGTGTACGGACGCTGCCGGCCGTCGACACAAACCAAACCCGCCGCGCCGCTGTTGACGGCCTGGCGTCGCGGTGCGTTGCGCGGCATTGCGGCCGCCATGCACAACCAACTGCAACCGGCCGCTGAGCAATTGTCGGCAACCATACAATTCTGGAAAGTTCAGTTTGAGCGCTGCGGCGCCTTAGGACACCAAATGAGCGGCAGCGGCACGAGCTATTTCGGCGTTTGTCGAAGCGCGCGCCACGCTCGGCGGTTGGCCGCGCGGCTTGGGGCCCGCGGTCGTGCAGCAGCTTACGTCGTTCGAACCATCCCCTGCGCCGTACAAACAGGTTCGCCCAGAACGTGATCGGAATTTTCAGAGATGTTGCCGCGATAGACAAGATCGCGATAGACAGGACAGTGACGTGTGCCATCGCCGTTCAAGCGTGCCGCTGCTTGAGCGGCGGTTGATCGGCGGCGGTTCCTCCGATTCCACAAGGAGCAAGGTCGTGGAGATCAGCGAGGTTCGCATCAAGCTCATGGACGACGCGGGCGACCGCCTGGCCGCGTTCTGTTCGGTCACGTTCGACAACAGCTTTGTCGTGCGCGACTTAAAGATTATCGAGGGAGCCAACGGGCCGTTCGTGGCGATGCC
>CAYWTU010000671.1:0-3092 GCA_964461275.1 uncultured Pirellulales bacterium
AGACGCCTTTATGTACGTGGGCGCCATCGAGCAGGCGGAAGAGCAGTACAAGAAGTTGCAAGCCAAGGCGTCCAAATGAGCGACCTGAAGTGCGTCATTGTGACCCCGGAAACCACCCTCCGCGACGATGCGGCCGACTTCGTCGCGCTGCCGTTGTTCGACGGCGAGTTGGGAGTTTCGCCCGGCCATAGCCCCATGATTGGCCGGCTGGGCTTCGGCGAGCTGCGGATAAAGGTCAAAGGGCAGACCGAGCGGTTCTACGTTGACGGTGGTTTTGTCCAGGTGGCGGGCAACGTCGTTTCGGTGATGACCAATCGGGCCATCCCTTCCGAAAAGCTCGACTCCCACGTAGCTGCCGAGCAACTCAAGAGCGCGCAGAGCCGCAAGGCCAACACGGGTGAGCTGCTGGCGATCCGCGAGCGGGCAGTCGCCCAGGCAAGGGCGCAAATCCGCACAGCGAAGCGATCGGGGAAATAGCGCAGCCCACCGGAGGTTCGGCGCGGTTGTATTGCGCTGCCGCCATTGGCGGCGTATCGTGCCGGAATTCTCTAGCGCGGCACGGGCGACTCGCCGTTGTAAATTGGCCGGTCTACAATGAAACCGCTTTCCCTTGCGTTGTGCATGCCCCTTTGGAAGCGGTTCCATGACGGCAAGAAATTTCGCTTGCGGCCTTGCGACGATCGGGCTGTGGTTGGCCTGCGCCCGTTCCACGTCAGCCGCTGAAATCGACGAGCCCCCCAAGGCCGATGCAGCCGCTGTCAAATCGGCTGAGGCGGCCCTCAAGCAGCATGGGCTCCGCCGCCAGGGGAACATGCTGGTGCTGATCAACGAACCGGAGCTGTCCAAGCTCCTGAACGACCAAAAGAAGTTCAAGCGCGAAATCGTGTCAGCAGGCAAGCTCTTGGCCGAAACCCTGGGCATCGAACGGGCGGCGCAGCAGGAATTGAACCAGTACCGCCAGCAGCGTCGTGAACTGAACGCCGAACTGCAAAATGTCCGCAACGTGGAGCGACACAACCGCATCGTGACGCAAATCAACGAGCTCACCGCGCGAATGGAGGAAATCCAGGAGGACAAATCGACCGACAATCGAGTTAAGGAAACGCGCCAGGCGTACAGCCAGGCCCGTGAGCGCTACGTGCAATTGGTGCTCGACGCCCGCAAATTGGCCGACAAACTCAACGACCGCTGGGACGAGTTGGCGCACGATTCGCAGGCCCTGGCGGCCGTACGGCAGTTGAACGAAGCCAGCGGCAAGACGTTCGCCCTCCAGGAGTCCAAGGGCCTGGCCAACCTGGTTCGGCAGCTAGAGAAGGTCGAAGAGTCGGTCCTGTCCGAGGCAATTTCGCTGCGTCGCGACGGAGGCGATACGTTTTTGGTCGACGTAACGTTCGGCGGCAAACATACCCAGGAAATGTGCCTGGACTCGGGAGCGAGCATCGTTATCTTGCCGCACGCGATCGCCCAGCGGCTGGAGCTTACCCCCGGCGAATCGGCCGAGCCGGTGATCTTAGTTCTAGCCGACGGCCGGACGGTGCAGGCCAAAAAGATCATGATCGACAGCGTGCGCGTGGGAAAATTCAGCGTGCAAAACGTGGAAGGGGCTGTGTTGCCGGCCGACCTGAAATACGCCACGCCGCTGCTGGGGATGAGTTTCCTGGCGAATTTCAAGTTCGACATTGACCCTGCCGCAGCCACGCTAACGATGACCCGCGTGGAAGGCGACGACCTGCCGCCGGCAGGCTCGGCCAGCGGTGAGAAACCGGCTCGGGCCCGCAAGCGACCGGCGGGAAAGTAGCGAACCAACCGCAGTCGCCAATGCCTAAGGAACGACCGAAGACGAACTTCCTCTTTTCTCAACTCTCCCTCTGGGAGAGGCCGCGTGAGGGAGATTCGTATAGAGTAAGTTTTTCTTCGGTCGTTCCTAAACGCTGAACCGCACGTGCAGGATGTCGCCGTCCTGAACCACGTAGTCCTTGGGCTCTTGGCGTAGCAGGTTGTGGGCCTTGATTTCGCGCTCGCTGCCCAAGCGGATCAGGTCTTCGCATCGCATGACCTCCGCCCGAATAAAGCCTCGCGCCAGATCACTGTGGATATTGTCGGCCGCCTCCAAAGCGGTGCCGCCACGGCGGAGCATCCAGGTGCGAACCTCCTTTTCGCCGGCCGTGAAATACAGGAACTGGCCGGAAACGTCCATGACCTTTCGCAGCATGTCCTCGCGGCGGGTTGTCGACGTCAGCCCGAGTTCGGTCTCAAACTCGGCCCGTTCCTCGGGGCTCATCCGGGCGAGCTCCAGTTCCAACCCCACGCGAGCGGTCGCCAACGGTTGATCGGCCGGAACGAGCTTCTGATACCGATCGTCGTCGGGAGCGTCGTCGGCTAGATTGACCAAGATGAGCTTGGGCTTTTCGGTCAACAGTCGAAAGCTCCGCGTGGCCTTGACCTGATCCTCGGTCAACTTCATTTCGCGGAGCGCCTTGCCGTCCTCCAGCGCCGCCAACAGAGGCTCCAGCGCCGCCAACTCGGCCTGTTCTTGTTCGCGATTGGGCCGCGGTTTTTTGACGGAATCGCGGAGACGTTCCACGCGGCCAGAGACAATCTCCATATCGGCCAACAGCAAGTCTTCTTCAAACGTAGCCAAGTCTCGCCCGGCGTCGGCCCCGGCAAAGGCGGCCACGACCAACACCAAACACTCGGCCTCGCGAATTAATCCGAGCCGGGCGGCGTTCCCTTCGTGGGTGCGGTTCAGGCCCGGTGTGTCGTACAGCTCCAGCGAGGCCAGCGTTATCTTCTTGGGGTGATAGATCTGACACAGCGGTTCGACGCGATCATCAGGCACAGCCGCCATGGCGCTCTGGCCGGTATGGGCCGATGCCGGGTCGGCGGCCACGCCGGTTAGCCACGAAAACAAGAAGCTCTTGCCGGAACCTTGATAACCGACCAGTCCGATTTTCATGCGAGAACAAGGGGGCCAGGGACAAGCTCGTTCCAGGCAGCGCCAAACTCGGGCCCGCTAGGAAGGCTCGCAGCAGAAACCAAAACGCCCCCAAACAACCTGACAACGGCCCGCTAACTCCCGTTGATTTCAGCGC
>CAYWTU010000672.1:0-3090 GCA_964461275.1 uncultured Pirellulales bacterium
AGTGCGTGGCCCCCTCGAAGAACTCCAACTCACCGTGGTCGCACAGCGCCAGACTGGCCTCGGCCAAGTCGCGGCCGACGAACTTGTCGTTGGTTCCCCAGAGGATTTGCGTCGGCACGCTAATCCGCACGTTGGCCGGCGTCGGAGGCGCACAGCGCAGCGCCGCCCGGTACCAATTCACCATGGAACCGATGGCCCCCGGCTGTGACCAGGCCTGGCGATACTGGGCAAAGTCCTCCTCAGAAAACGTTCCTGGCCGGCTGCTGCTCTTGAACGTGTCGATCATTCCCTTCCAGTTGCGCAGCGGCAACGTCCACTCGGGAATCTTGGGCAACTGCAGCACGAAAACGTACCAGCTCTTGCGCAACTGCGAGAAGCTGCGGCGCAGCGCCCGCTGCATGGCCACGGGATGCGGCACATTGAGGATGCCGATGCCTTGGAGTCGGTGAGGAAATCGGACGGCGGTCCACCACGCAGCCACGGCGCCCCAATCGTGGCCGATCACCACCGCCTGCTCGCGGCCGGCGTCGTCGATCAATCCGATGACGTCGCCCGCCAAGTGGTCCAGATTGTAGTCCGCGACTCTCGGCGGCTTATCGCTTTTGTTGTAGCCGCGCTGGTCGGGCGCCAGGACGCGATAACCGGC
Organism: uncultured Pirellulales bacterium; assembly: GCA_964461275.1. GTDB lineage: Bacteria > Planctomycetota > Planctomycetia > Pirellulales > CAYNRE01 > CAYWTU01. The sequence goes on from CAYWTU010000672.1 coordinate 647, forward strand.
CTGGGCCAAGGGGCCGATCTGGCGGCGCATGCCGTACCAGAACTCGGGAAAACCGTGCAGCAGAATCACCAGCGGCCCGTTCTCGGGCCCGGCCACAGCGGCGTGCAAACGAACGCCATTGGTTGGAAAATACTCGAATGCCACCGGTGGCGCAGCGTTGGTCATGGCACAAGAAGCGTGAGAGGTTGTTTGGTGGCCTGTTAGCCCACAAGCTGCGGGCTTCCCACTCGCCAGTCGATCACTTGCAACTCCACGGTGTTGCGGCCTTGAAAGGTATTGATGATGGGTTGAAACGCCAGCGACAACGGACCGTCGACTTCGGCCAATTCGTCGGCCCAGTCGCCGCCTCCAAAGGCAACGGCACGCATCTTGTGGCCGTGCTGTGCTAAGCGCAGCGAGAGGTGGTGACCTCCGCCGCCGATGCGCTTGGGCGGCTCGACCAGTTCGGCGTCACTGGTGCAAAACAGGGGCCGCGGATGCCCATGGCCAAAGGGCCCCAATTGATCGATCTGCGACACGGCCTCATAGGTCAACGACGCGAGCGCGGCCTCGCCGTCGATGGTCAACTCGGGCAAGAGCATGTCGCGATCGATCTCCCCGGCCGCGTGTTCGCACAGGTCTGCGCGGAAATCGTCGATGGCGCGTTCTTCGATCTTCAAGCCGGCCGCTGCCGCGTGACCGCCGAAGCCCACCAGATGGTGTGAACAGGCGTCGAGCGCCCGGTGGAGGTCGAACCCGCGAATGCTGCGGGCCGAACCGACGGCGGGCCTGGCGCCCAGCTCGTCGAGGGCTAGCATCACCACCGGCCGATGGTGTTTCTCGGCCAGCTTGCCGGCCACGATGCCGATGACGCCCACGTGCCAACCGCGGCCCGCCAACACCAGTGCTGAATTGTGCTCGGGGTCGAACTGTTCCTTGACCTGCTTGCTGGCGGCCAGCAGGATGCTGCGCTCCAAGCTTTGCCGACTGCCGTTCAATTGGTCGATGTATTCGGCCAGGTCGCGGGCGCGATCTGGGCTGGCGGTGGTCAACAGCTCGACTCCTAACTGCGCCTGCCCCAGCCGGCCGGCGGCGTTCAGCCGCGGGCCGAGGGTAAAGGCCACGTCCTCGGCGTCCAAGCGCGGCTTCTTGTCCAAGCCGGTGCACTTCATCAGGGCGGCCAGTCCGACGCTCGGGCGCTGCTTCAAACTTACCAGACCATGTCGGACCAGCACGCGATTCTCGTCGGTCAAGGGGACGACGTCGGCCACGGCGCCCAGTGCAGCCAGGCCCACCGCTTGCATCAAGAACGACCGCATCGACTCGCCAACTTTCTTTGCTTGGCCGGCTTCTTGGCACGCGGCCCAGGCCACCTTGAGAGCCACGCCAGCTCCGCTCAAGCCGCCGAACGGATAGGCGTGTCCCGGCAGCCGCGGATGGACCAGAGCCGCGGCCTCGGGCAACGCGGGCCCGAATTCGTGATGGTCCGTGATGATGAGCTCCAGGCCCAACTGGCGCGCGGTCTGCGCCTCGGCGGCGCTGGCGATTCCGCAATCGACGGTGACAATCAGCTTGGCCCCTTGTTGGGCCAGGTTGCGCAGCGCTTCGTCGTTCAGGCCATAACCCTCATCCAGCCGGTTGGGGACGTAGAACCCGACGTCGCCGCCGAGCAATTTTAAGCATTGCCACAAGATCGCCGCGGCGCTCATGCCGTCGACGTCGTAATCGCCGTACACGACGATTCGACGACCGTCGCGCACGGCAGCCACCAACCGCTGAGCGGCCAGCGCGGCGCCGGGCAACTCGCCCGGCTCGCGGAGCGAGTTCAATTTGGCTTCGAGAAACTCGCGGGCCCGGGCGGGCTCGGACCATCCGCGACCGATGAGCAATTGCGCCACTAGCGGCGGTACGCGCAAGGCTCGGGCCAAATCGGCCACGCGACCCGGATCGTGCGGTTGAATCCGCCATCGTTTTTGCGGCATGATCGTCGTCCTGACAGAAAGTTGTCCGGGATTCCTTGGCAACCTAAGCCCACGTATTGAACCCGGCTGGCTTAGCGTGGGCAAGGGGCGGCGAAAACGCCGCGTCGAAGGGCGCCCACGGCTGGTCCAGGCAGCGGAGGCGAAATGGTCGTTCGGCGGCCATCGCTGCTTGACTGCCCCCCGCCCGGCAGGCTAGCCTCGAACCAGCCCTCCGTCGCTCCTGGCGGCGTCAAGAATTGAGCGGACCTGAGGATTTTAGAGTCCAACACACAAACTGCTGGGTTCGCTAGAATCAACGGGAGTTAGAGGTCCGTTGTCAGATTTTTTGGCGGCCACCACAGGATCATTGAATGGCATCCGAATCGGGCTCCAACTGGCGCGTCAAACCGGTCTTACAAGCCCTGATCCTGGCCGATCGGATTTACCAGGACAAAGACACCGGCAAGAAAATCATCGCCGGCACGTTCAACCAGATTCTGCTCA
>CAYWTU010000673.1:0-3065 GCA_964461275.1 uncultured Pirellulales bacterium
CGCCGCGTGATTGGTCTGCACAAGCTCGACTATCGCCTCGACTTCGCCCGCGCGATGCGGGCCACGCACACCATCAACGTCGACCGCGAAGACGCCTTGCAAGCGGTTCGCGACTACACCGACGGCCGCGGCGCGGACGTGGTGATTGAGGCCGTTGGCCACCAAGCGGAAAGCGTGCAACTGGCCATCCGCCTGGCCGCCAAGCACGGCACGGTTTTGGTGTTCGGCGTACCTGACCAAGAGCATTATCCGCTGCCGATTCACGACATGGTGTACCAAAACCTGCGGGTGATCGGCTCGATCCATCCCCACGTGCAGCGCGATCTGCCACTGGCGTTGGACATGATCCGTCAGGGGAGGATCAACGTCGGTCCGATGATTACGCACCGGTTCCCCTTTGCCGACGCCAAGGCGGCGCTCGACCTGGCGATCAACCGGGTGGACAACCCGATCAAGGTTCTACTAACGACCGACGCCTGGCAAGGGTAAGACCGGCGCAACACCAGCGCCGCTCGGGGCCGCGTCAACCACCGGGCGCCCGGGGCTGTTCGGTGGACGGGAGGGCAAACAGCCGCGCGGCCAGGGCTTCCAGCTCGGTGGCGCGGGTGCGCCAGCTCGGGTTGAGGCGGTCGGTTCGAAACCGTTCGCGTTCCAGGAACAGCATTGCCGGTTGGCTCATGCCGTGGGCGCGGGCCAAATCGCGAAGCAACGCCCGCGTGGACGTGTCCAATTGATGCGCATCACAAAGTTCGCGAAACAATCGTTTCGGCTTATAGTACGGCTGGTCGCTTTGCTCGCGGGCCAGCACGCGCCAGAGGAAGTATGCCACGCCGCCGACGATCGTCAGCAAGATGGCAATTCCAAGCAGATCATTGGCATGGAATTCGGCGTACTCGCCGCGAAAGTTGCGGCCCATCGCCTCGAAGGGGTTCATGTTCGCCAAGGGAACCGACCGGCAAACGGCCAACGCGCTAACCATGGATCGCCTCCACGTCCGCCTCTTCCTCGGGCATATCCAAGAGATGAGAATCGAGGTCGTCCGGCAGGTGGACCCCAGACTCGCGAAGGTCGGTCAGGTCCTGCCGCCGGCGCAACTCGTCCAAGCTTTCTCGTGCGGCGGCCTGGACCGGAACGTTGCGGTCTTTGTGGGCCGCCTCCAGCGCTTCGACGGCCGCCAGACTGTTGGCCTGACTCAGCGCCCGGGCGGCGTTCTGCCGCACCAGGTGATCCTCGTCATGGCCCAATAGATCGATCAATCGTTCTTCCATCTCGGTCACCAGGCCCAAGGCCACTGTGGCGCCGATGCCCCGCAGCCGACGCGTACGGCTGAGTGAATCGAGTTCCACGCGGACCAGGTTTTCGCAATTGGGATCGACTTTGCGTACGAGCTGCCCCGTGCTGAACCGCACGGCGTCGTCCAGATGGTCGAAGGCCGCGATCAGCCGCTGCAGTGTGAACTCGGAAAGGCTGCCGCGGGCGGCCTCCCGCTCGCACTCGTGCGGACTGTCGAGGGCTGCGATCAACTTGGCCAGCGCCCCGGTGATGCCGCGATGCCGGATCTGCGACAAGGCGGCGGCCCGAACCTCAGGCTCGCTGTCGCCCAGCGCCCGTTGCACGGCGGCGTTGGCCTGCGCGCCATGCAATTCGGCCAAGGCGACCGTGGCGGCGATCCGCCCCGCCTTCTGTCCGTTGCGAACCAGGTACTCGAGCAGGATAAAGTAATCCCAGCGCTTCATCCCGCTGGCGACGACCAAGTTCACCGCGGCTTGCTGCAGCGGGCCGTCGAACTCGCCTAGCAGTGCGGGTCGCCCTCGGACCCAGTCGATGGCGTCGATCCGCCGCAGGTTGCCGGTGATCGTCGTGCTCGGCGTCGCGCCGATCCGTTCGAGCAGCCGCCGGATGAACGGCGCGTCGGGCCGACGACCGATGACCCCCAGCGGAGCCATCGGGGCATGCGCGTCTTCCAAGAAATTCAACAACAGCGACATTACGCCGGGGTGTTCGCTGGTCCGCAGCGCCTGCACCAGCACCACGTACATGGGGTCGCGCGGGTCGGCCAAAATTCGGCGGAGCGTAGGGTTCTCGCGGTTCGCCAGGATCAAGAACGCTTCGACCACCTCGTGACTGCGGTGCTTGGGAGAGCGCTGCACCGAACTCTCAAGCACGTTCAAGCAATGGGTGCGGGCCAATTGGGGATCGCGGCGATCGGCGTAGTGGCGCGGCGCCGCCAATTCGCCGAATAAGTCGCGAGCCAAGGTTAGCAGCGTCTCAGCCGCGAGCCGGCCGTGCGGACTCGACGAATCCTCGACGACCGTGATCAGCGCCGGCATCAGATCGAATTCCGCAAACCAGACCGCCGCCTGACAGCCATTGCGAAACAGTTGTTCGTCTCCGCTGAGCAGCGCATCGCGCACGCCGCGCGACATCCGGCCACGGTTGTCGTGCAGAATTTTTCGCCAGCGATCGTTGACGCGGTGTAGTCGCTTGAGCAGTTCGTGCTGGCCAGCCACGCTCCGTCGGTTCAGCAGGGCCGTCAGGGCGCCCTCTTGAATTACCGTTTCGAAACTGTCCAAGGCCGGCAACAGCAATTCGGCCGACGCCTCATTGGGCGTGTTCGCCAGCAGGTTGAATGTTGTTTGAAGTCCGCCCGGCATCATGGCACGATCGATCAAGAGTGGCTTCGCGGCCAGAGGCCGCGGAACTTGGGCAGGGCGCAACGCGCCACCACGACCGCGCTGGGGCGGTCCCATAGAATCGTAGGTCGGCGCTGGTGGGGGCTGCTTGATTTCTCGCCGCCGGCGAACGAAACTGAAGCGTTGGGATGCAGCGTCCTGGAGGATCCTCGTTACAGCCCTACTAACCGGAACAACCCGTATCCCGACCCTTGCACCATGTCCGCGCCCCTGGAAATCCCCCAATCGGCAGGCGAACAGCTCGAACGCGAGTTTTTGCAGATGCGCGCCCGCATCTTGGAGTTGGCCGCGGCGCTCGACCGTTTGCAGCGAGCCGACGCGTACGGCAACGGCGTCGCGCGGCGCCTCGACGGCGATCCGCGTATGAAGCTG
>CAYWTU010000674.1:0-3062 GCA_964461275.1 uncultured Pirellulales bacterium
CACTTGGCGATTCGTCCTTATCCGGATGAATACAGCGGAACCATCGTCGCCAAAGATGGCCGTACACTAGCCGTGCGCGCGATCAAGCCTGAGGACGAACCGGCCTGGCTGGCGTTCTTGAACCGTTGTTCCGAAGAGTCGCTGCGTTATCGCTTTCGCCATCTGTTCAAACGTGCGACACACGAGATGGCCGTACGATTCTGCTTCATCGATTACGACCGAGAAGTGGCCTTGGTGGCGGAAACGAATTCACCGCGGGGGCCGCAGCTGGTGGGCGTGGCGCGATTGGTGGCCGAGCCCGACCACGATGCGGCGGAGTACGCGGTGTTGATAGAGGACGCCTGGCAAGGACAGGGAGTTGGCGCCGCGATGTTGGATCGCTGCCTGGAAATCGCCCGCAGTTGGGGCCTGAGACGCGTTTTCGGCGAGGCGGCTCGCGACAACGTGCGGATGTTGGCCTTGTTCCGCTCGCGTGCTTTTGAGTTTCGCGCCACGACCGAACCGGGTGTCGTGCTGGCCGAGCGAGACATCTCCGGCGTACGGTGATGGAGGGGGTTCACAGAGAGTTCGCGATTGCCCCGTTCGCCTTGCCAATGCCGCACGTTGTGCGTCCACGCGGCAACCGCGGCCCGTGGTCATCCGCACCACCAACGGCACGCTCACCTGACCTCTGGTCGCCAACGTCCCCAAGGGGCTGTTGCTCACGCCCACTTCGGCGCTTGGCGCAGGGGGCCGCCGCGCGTCACCGTCCTATCGGCGGCAAGGCAAGGCACTGGCTCCAATAACAATTGGCGGCCTGGGTTGGCAAGCTGCCGCTAAGAAAAAGCGCCACGCACAACTCGACGCCTCCCCCTCCGAGACGGTCCGCCCACGGCCCGGCATAGATTTCGATGTCGTCACCGACATCATCGGGTAGCGACAAGCCGACCTCGACGGGCACGCCAAAATCATCCCACCCAGGCAAGAACAGCGACGTGCCGTCTTCGAGACGCACCGCCGCAATAACGTCGGCCTTGATGGGCTCGCCTGCGTAACGAAGTCGAATCGCAATGCGTCTCTCAGCGCCGACGTCGTCGACGAAAACGCTCGTTCCCTCCAGCGCCGCGCGAATTGCTGCGTGAGGGTCAGGCCTGCCGCATACCTCGGGGGCGTAGGCCCCGTCCATGCGTTCATCGACATGGGCATATTCGTGCCGATTGTACAACGGGCAGGACAACGTCTTGCATTCGTCAGGATACTCGTGTTGAGCCAACTGCCGACGCACGCGTTGGAGCTGGGGTCCGTTCCAAATCTCAGTAAACGAGTCCCGGTTGAGGTTGCCGATGTATACGTCCGTGTAACAACAGTAGGCGACATCGCCGTTGGCGATCACCATGAGCCGACCGTTCCAAGGAACGTCGCACAAGGGGCGGCGCGGTCGGCCTTCCATCCATATGAGACGGGGCAAGTTAGACATCGCATCACTTCACGCCGTGCGCAGATTCGGACGGAATCGAAGTTAAGTAGGTGACGGTCGTATGAACGTACAACTGGCTACGATCCTTCCCGTTCGCGCTTGGCGCACCGCCAAGGAATGACCGAAAAATAACTTCCTCATTTGCTCACCTTTCCCTTTGGGAGAGGCCGGGTGAGGGGAATTCAATCTGCGGAAGTTGTTTTTCGGTCATTCCCAAGACGGTGAGCCAGTCTCGAACGCTACTTCCAACGCCCGGCAAATTGGCCCCTCAAATGGGACCGGGTAAATCCAGACCCATGTTCAGCTCACGAGCTGCACGGCGGGTATCATCCAGCGCACGATTATAGGCGTCCGGAACCAGCGTGTACATTTCCGCTTGATAATCGAATGGTTGCCCATCCGGCGCGGGAATGTTCCAGTTCTCTGCAATTTGCACCAATCGCCAGAACCGCACCATGCGACAACCTAAGGAGTGGGCCAGGTGCACAAAGGGGACCATTTCGTGCATGTTCGAACGCATGATTACGAAACTCATCGCCGGAAATCGCCGCATCGGTTGCGCCGCGAAACGGTCTAGATAACGGCGAATGTTGTCGAGCAAACGTGTAAAATCCCAGCCACGAACGTAACGGTACGTGTCCGCGGTGGCGGCGTCCACCGAGAACGCAATGTCGATGTATCCCGGAAAATTGCCCAAGGCGTCTAAATGCTTCGGCGTGCAAACCGTGCCATTGGTCGTGATCGAAAGGTTGATTCCGCGCTGCGCGCACCAGGCAACGGTCTCAAAAAAATCGGGCTCAATCATGAATTCGCTAATGCCGAAAAAACCGAGCGTGTCGGCTGACTCCAATACGCCGCTCAGGCGATCTCGTGCCAATTTCGACAACACCAGCCGCGGAAAGGTGTTACCCTCGCGCTGCTCGGCACAGTAAACGCACTGTAAATTGCAGCGGTTCGACAAGCCGATTTGCAACGAAGTGGGCCCGGATTCAGGGGCCGCAACTCCCGCTGAGAATTCCCACATGGCGCGATAGCGGTTCAGTTGCGCGGCGGTCAGCGCGTCGCGCCGTGCGCGGGGATAACCCATCTGATAACGCGAATCCAGCATCTGGCAAGCAAGTCCCAAGATGATTGACGCCGAGCACCGATCAGACTGTCGCACCAGCGCCAATCCATGTCAAGCGTACGCAGAAAACTTGGGTCCTCAAGCGTCCAACCAGTTGCCTTCCTGTTCCAACAGGAAATCGTGGGCGTTGATCGTGCGGGTGTTGGTTCCTGTGCTGGCCCGGGCGACCACGCGCTGGAAGTCGTACACGCTCAGGGCGTAATCCACGCCCGAGATCGTCGCCAGGTTGCCCTGCGCCAATAGATGATCGTTCAGCGCCGTGTCGTTCAAGGTGGCGTTGGTCGTTCCGCCGCCGGCGTAGGCCCGCACCGTATCGAAGTCAAATGCCTGCCGACTGCCTTGGGCGCCGGTCAACCGCGAGCTGCCACTGCGGCCGTCGAACGTGTCGTTGCCGGCGCCGTAAAGGCTCGCCAGATCGTTGCCGCTGCTGCCGTAGCTGCGGACCTGATCGAACCCTTGGGCGTAGTTGAGGAACGTGGC
>CAYWTU010000675.1:0-3061 GCA_964461275.1 uncultured Pirellulales bacterium
CAACAGCAGCAGCGTCAGCCCGGGCCAAAACGTCCTCAAAAATCCGATTCTACGCGCGCGGTCCATCGGTTCGCGCTCCGCGCGAAGCGTCACATCGAGTTGGTCGGGTCGCGGCAACTGGTGCAGCAGCCACACCGACAACAGAAACGGCGGCAAAAACAGGGCCCCTGTGAGCACCGGCATGGCCGCCTCGGAAACCTGCCACTGGAGCACCAGATGGCGGCCGACCGACTTCACCGCTCCGCTCGCCACGATGTAGGAGCAACTCAGCCCCGCCAAGAGCAACTCCGATGTCTTGCGCCCCTCAAGGTACGCCACCACCATGCCCCACACCATTCCCAACGGCAACCCATTTAGAAAGATCGCCACGATCTTAAGGCTGTTGGGCAGAAGGTAGAACGCCGCCAGCGCCCCCTCGGCCGCCAAAATCAAACCGACCAGCCACGCGGCCCGCCGCTGTGGCGTGACCTCCGAGCAAATCTTGATGCCCAGGTACTTCGACAGCGTGTACCCAACGAGCTGACCGATGACCAAGGCCGTTTTCAGATCGATGGGACCCCACGTCAGATCGGCGAACTTGGCGGCCGTGAACGGCTTGCGGAAGGCGTACATGCAAAAGTAGGTGCCGAACGAGGCGACGATGGCGTATAGCGTCAGCGTCCAACCGGGCGCGCGGGCCAGCCAGGCAGTGAGCGGCCGAGATGGTCCTTCCGGGGCGGGTTCGAGAGGCGACATGCGTGGCCTAAGTTTGTGTGCCGTTCGCGGCCGCGCTCCGGCCGGAGTGCGGACATCATCCCCAGCCGCGCCGGAGCGTGCAAGCGATGACAGGCGCCCCAAATTCGACATGTGCCGCAAGACCGAGACTCTGCCCGGCACCCCGACTCTGCCCGGCACCATGCGCCTGTCGTGCAGGAGCTAGCCACCTATTGAGTTTGACCATCTTAGACCCGACTTAGACAATGCGGCGATCTTCCCTTGCCGTACGAAGAGGTCGCCCGCACATGAGAATCGCATGAAGAATCGTCCCTCGAAAAAAAATCGCTCCACCGGCGCCGCGGCCGTCCAGCCGGCCAAGCCAGTCGCCGGCGCGCCGCAACCCGATCTGGGCCGGGCGCTGGCCGACGTCATGGAGCTGATGGCCATCGCCGGCCCCAGTCGTCAGGAGCGACTCGTGCGGCAACACGTCGAGCGGCAACTGCTGGACGCCGGCGCCCCGCCAAGGTGGCTGCAGATGGACCGCGCCCATGAGGCCAGCCCAGGCGAGGTCGGCAACTTGATCCTCAAATTGCCCGGGACGCGCCGCGGCCCGCGCCGCATGTTGATGGCCCACCTCGACACCGTGCCGCTGTGCGTCGGCAGCCGCCCTGTGCTGGAGAAGTCGACCGCGTCGCCGCGCGGCGTGGTCCGCTCGGCGGACGAAAACACGGCGCTGGGGGCCGACAATCGAGCCGGCGCCGCCGTGCTCTTGACCGCGGCGCGAGCTATCCTGGGGCAATCACTCGATCATCCGCCCCTGACGTTTCTTTGGACGGTGCAAGAAGAGATCGGCCTATGCGGCGCCGAACATGTCGATCTGGCGTTGCTCGGACGTCCCAAGTTGGCGTTTAATTGGGACGGCGGACCGCCCGAAAAGATCACCATCGGCGCCACGGGGGCGTATCGGTTCAAGATCGAGGTCGCCGGTCTGGCCAGTCATGCCGGCAACGCGCCGGAGAAAGGCGTTAGCGCCATCGCCATCGCGGCGCTGGCCATCGCCCGCTTGCATCAGGACGGTTGGCACGGCCAGGTCGAGCGCAACGGCAAACGCGGCACGAGCAACATCGGCGTAATCCGCGGCGGAGAGATGACCAACGTCGTGGCCCCGTGCACCGAGCTGCGCGCGGAGGCCCGCAGCCACGATCCGAGATTCCGCTTACGGATTGCAGAGGCCATCGAACGAGCGTTTCGCCACGCGGCAGCCGAGGTCAAAAGCAGCGAAGGCCGCCGCGGCCGAGTGCACATCGAGCGACAGCTCGACTACGAATCGTTCCTGTTGGCCAGTGACCAGCCGTGCATTCTGGCCGCCGAGGCGGCCGTGCGCGGCGCCGGACTCGAGCCGTTTCGCGCCGTGAGCAACGGCGGGTTGGACGCCAACTGGCTTACGGCCCGCGGAATCCCCACCGTCACCATGGGATGCGGTCAGCAGAACGTTCATACCACCCGCGAACTCCTGGACGTGGCGATGTTCGAAAACGCCTGTCGCATCGCGGTTCGCTTGGCGACCGCGGCCGACGCATGAGCGCCCCGCGGCACTTATCCTCGCAGAGTTGCAGCAGGCCATCGAAGCGACGCTACGCCGTTTGTGCCGCGGCAGGCGCCGGCTTTTGAAGCGGACCGTAGCCGTTGAATTTGCCGGTGGCTTCCTGGCGGCCCGGCTCGGCCGGATTGAGCTTGACGATCTCGATGTAACCGACGCGTCCATCGCTGCATTCGAAATCGTAGGCGACGCCCTCCTGAAGCGCGTGCGACGCAGGCATCGCCATGCGGCCGAACCACTCCATCGGCCGCCCCGGAACCATCACGAATTCAACCCATGCAACCACCGGATCAGCAAACGCTTTTCCTTGGGCGGTGATGCGACCACGCAACTGCGGCATAAATTCCTCAGCGCACCTTTGGCGGCTTGTTTGGCGGCCCGCTTCGTCCATGCCAGGATTGAATCTAGTGCCCAAAAAATGCGTTTACTAGCCGTGTCTAATCCGTTTTTTCGTTTTTCCGTCCGAATCGTCGGTTTGCCGTCAGACGACGATGAAACTATCATGATGGTTGCGCAAAGATGAACGGCGGTCGCACCCCTACCCATCAGCCCGCGGCGATTCACAGAACGGTTCCATCCCAATCTGCGCCGGGCGCCCACGACCATGTCGCAACCTCAATCCGATGAAAGTCTCCTCCCCTCGCCGCGCTGGCACGGCGTGAGCCAGGCCGGGTTGCGGATCGTGCAGCAGCTTGTCGGACGACCGCCGCAGTCGATGGATGAATTGATCGCCGTGACGGGCGTGACGCGGACCGCCGTAACCGA
>CAYWTU010000676.1:0-3054 GCA_964461275.1 uncultured Pirellulales bacterium
CAATCTCCGTGTTGTGGATCGTCGGGCTGCTGAACACGTTCAACATGCTCGACAATATGGACGGCCTCTCGGGCGGGACGGCGGCCATCGTCGCGGCGACCTTGGCGGCGGTCCTCCTGGTGGCGCCCGACCCCACCACGCACGGACCGCAACTGTTCGTGGCAGGACTGTTGCTCACGCTGGTCGGGGCGCTGTGCGGCTTTTTGTGGCACAACCGCCCGCCTGCGCGGCTGTTCATGGGCGATGCGGGCGCGTATTTCATCGGCTTTTTGGTGGCCCTATGCACCATCTTGGCCACCTTCGCCGGAGGCTCGTTGCCCGGGCATGCCATTCTGGCGCCGCTGTGCGTATTGGCGGTGCCGCTGTACGACACCGTGAGCGTCGTCTGGATACGCCTTCGCCAAGGGCGCAGTCCGTTCCACGCCGACAAGAACCATTTCTCGCACCGCCTTGTCGAGCTGGGAATGTCCAAGCCCCAGGCGGTCATGACGATTTACCTCGCGACGGCCACCACGGGGCTCGGCGCGCTGTTGTTGCACCAAGTCGATCGCCGCGGGGCTGCCGTCATTTTGCTGATGGTCCTGTGCGTGCTGGCGCTGGTGGCAATGTTGGAGGCGGCCGCCCGCCGTTCCAGCCGACGTTGACGCGTTTCCTTCATCGCTAACCCGTACCATTGATGTCGCGCCGCAATTCCTCGTCCACACCCGCGAAGCATCCCACAGCGCCGTGGCGGCCGTGGCTGCTCGGATCGCTGGTCGCACTGATCGTGTCGCGGCCGTTGTTGCCCAGCGAGGCGGTCGCCTGGCGCGGCGACGGATTGATCTGGCCCTTGGCGACACTGCTGCTTTTGGGCGCCGCCTTGACTGGGAGCGCCATGGCAGGCAAGGGCGCGGCCTTCGCGCCGCGCGGCTGGAAGCGGATCGATCTGTTGGCGCTGGCCTATTTGCTGTGCATCGCGGTCAGCGCCGGTTGGGCCATTCGCACGGCCTCCCCGCGTCCGGCTGTTCATATGCTTTGCGAGCAGGCCGGGCTGGTTGCACTTTACTTGGTGGCCCGGCAATGCTTCGCTCGGCCCATCGAGATCCGCGCGGTGGTCCTGGTGATGTTCGGGCTCTCCGTCGCCCTGTCGTGTTATGGGTTGTATCAATACTTCGTCAGCCTGCCTGCCACGCGGGCCCACTATCAGGCTGATCCGGACGCCGCGTTGCGCGAAATCGGCCAATGGTTCCCGCCAAATTCCCGCGAGCGCTACTCCTTTGAGCAGCGCCTGGCCAGCATCGAGCCGATGGCCACGTTCGCCTTGACCAATTCGTTGGCCGGGTTCCTGGTTCCGTGGCTGGTTGCGGGTATCGGCTTGTTGCTAGCCGGCGCGGGTGTTGTCTCGCGCGGTCGTCGGGCGATTCTGGCGGCACTGGTGACGGCGTGCTGCGTCTGCCTGTTGCTCACGAAGAGCCGCAGCGGCTACGTCGGCGCCGCGCTGGGCGCCGGTCTCGCCGTGCTGGCGCTGCCGACGATGCAACGCTTGCGAAGTTCGCGATTCTTGTCGCTCGGCGCGGGCGTGTTGACGGCTTTGGTTGCCGCCCTTGCCTGGCATGGCGGGCTCGACCGGTTGGTGCTGAGCGAAGCGCCCAAGTCGCTGGGTTATCGCTGGGAATATTGGCAGGCCGCGCTGAGCATGACGGGCGATTACCCGCTGCTGGGCTGCGGGCCCGGCAATTTCGGCGACACCTACACCCGCTATAAGCTGCCGGCCAGCAGCGAGGAAATCTCCGACCCGCACAATTTCCTGTTGGAAATCGCCGCCAGCACGGGGTGGCCGGCGGCAGCGTTGTATGTCGCGTTTCTGATTGCCGCATTCTTGCCCGCGCCGGCAGCATCGTCGGCCTGCCAAGCAAGCGACGAACCGACCGCGGCGTTTCCGTGGGCCATACCGCTGGGCGGTGTTGCCGGTTTTCTAGCGGCGCTATTGCTGGCGCCACTGGTGGGCATTTCGCCCGAACCATCGCACGCCCTTGGCGGCGCGGCAATCGTGGCGCTGGTCGCCTACTTGGGACAAGATTGGGTCCGAACGCCGGGCCACGTAAACCTGGCGGCGCCGCTGGCGGCGTTGCTCGTCAACCTGTTGGCGGCCGGGGGATTTGGTTTTCCGGGCGTCGCTGGAAGCTTATGGTTATTGGCCGCGCTCGTGGTGAATCAACGGTCGGCCGAGATCGAAATTGGCGTCGCCGGGTCCCCCGGCCAGACCAAGATCGAAACAACTCGTGTGGCCAACGCGCTGGGTGCGGCCGCGGCGCTGCTAGCCGCCGGGGCTGCGATTGTCTTCGCCTATCGGCCAGCCGTCGCATGTCAGTCGTTGGTGCTTCAGGCCGATCATCATGTCAGCTCCGCGGGGAGCCGGCTGTTGGCCGCCACCGAGGCCGACCCTTGGTCCGACGAGGCCTGGCGGCGATTGGCGGCGGTGCGTTACGCCCATTGGCTCCAATCGCACCAGGCCGCGGACTTTGCCGATTTCGAGCGAGCTGCTCAGCGGACAGTGGAACTGCGGCCGCGCAGCAGTGGCGTTCGTGTGGAGATTGCCGACCGCTATCTGGACGCCTTTCATCGCCAGCAGGAAGCAGCGATGCTCGACAAGGCGATCGAATTCTATCGCGACGCGATTCGCCTGTACCCCCATAGCGCCCACCGCCAGGCTCGCTTAGCGGTCGCGCTCCGCGACGCCGGCCAAAAAGATCGGGCAGCCGCCGCCGCCACCGAGGCCCTTCGGCTCAGCGACCTGTCGCCCCACGTCGAACACCAGCTTTGGAACGAGGCTCGGTCCGAAGTTGAGGCCATCGCGGCCGGGGGGCCCTAACGCCGCAGGGACACGGCGTACCGCTTACGGCACATCCCGACCGCCTTTCCCCGCTCGCCGTCGCCATTAGAATGAACATCGGCGGAGGGTTTCGACGGCCACGCCATGGCGCTCGCGCACCAGCTTTTTCTAGTCCCCAAAAAACATGAAACCAACCTTTCTGATTATCGCCGCCCTCGTCCTCGGCGTGGGCGTCGGCATAG
>CAYWTU010000677.1:0-3043 GCA_964461275.1 uncultured Pirellulales bacterium
TGTCGCGTCTGGGCGTACTCGATCGTGGTTTGTAAGATCCACTGCATGGCCCCCACCAGGTCGGCGCACAGTGCAACGGTGGCCAACTGAGCCCCGCGCCGATACGCCGCCTGCGCCGCCTCTCCGTGGGCGACAACGTCTCTGGCAGTCAAACTCACTGCATGAAACGAGACGTCGGCCAGCGACCGCGTGGCGTCCAACCCCGCGACCGGCGCCACCTGCACGCCGCCGGCGTCCGTCGCCACGAGCAACAGCGTTGCGTCGCCGCTAGGCGACTCCTCGCCGCCGACCAAGACCAGCAGCGACTGTGCGGCGGCCGCATCGAGCACCAGCCGTTGCGTGCCCGACAGCACGAAACCGGCGCCGGCCTGCCGCAGGCTGATGCGCTGAGCCGTGGGCTCCAGCTCGGCGTGACACATAAGGTCTGTTGCCGGCCCCACGACGGCCAATCGCATCTGGCCCGCAACCACGTTGCTCAGCAATTCCTGGTGGCGCTTTGCATCCAAGGTAGCCAGCGTTTCGGCGGCCCACAGCGTCCCCAGCAACGGCGCCGGCGCACAGGCCCGGCCGACCTCTTCCATCACGGCCGCCAACTCCACCGCTCCCAACGCCAAACCGCCGCACGATTCTGGCAGCGTCAGGCCCAACCAACCCTGCTCGGCCATTCCTTGCCACAGTTCGGCATCGAAGGCGCCCGGCGCGGCCATGATCTTGCGGACGCGAGCGGTGGGGCATTCGTGTTGCAGGTAGGCGCCGGCCGCTCGCTGCATCATCCGCTGTGTGTCGTTGAGGTCGAATTCCATGATGGCTTCCTAGTTTGTTAGGGCAGGCGTCGTTCGAAGAACGGCATAGCAGCGGCGACATGGGTCATCGGCCCGAAGCGGAACGCCTGCGACACTTCGTTACTCTCCCGGCTTGATCAGCCGTTCTCGGCGGACCAGCATGTAAATGGAGTCGCCGCGGGCCACCTCCTTGCCGTCCTCGTTCTTGACGGACGCCTCGGCGTGGAGAAGCTGCCGGCCGATCCGGGGGATGGTGCACTCGCACGTGATCAGCCCGTCGGAGACCGGCCGAAAGTATTTCACGCGCAGGTCGACCGTGACCATGTGCCCTCCTTCGGCCGCCATGGCCCGAAAGGCGTCGGTCATCAAGATGGCGTGGGCAAAGCCGGTGTCGATCAGCGACGCGATCACGCCGCCGTACAGCAAGCCCGCCGGTTGCGAAAGCTCCAGACGAAAGCGCACTTGCGATTTCGACCAGCCGGGACCAATGTCCAGCGTCTCCAGGCCGATGTGCTGGTTGAACGGGGCCGCCCGGGCAATGGCCAGGCACTGCTGTTTGTACGCTTCCAGATCGAGCGGTTGGGACATGGTTTCCTCGAGGCGGAGACGCCGAATGTTGTAGAAACGGAAGTCGGCGTTTATTGAAACGACTGCCCTGGGCCGGGGAACTGGCCCGACTGCACTTCGGCACAATATTGCCGCACGGCGGACGAAATTGCGCCCCGCAAGTCGGCGTACGTCTTGGCGAACTTGGGGACGTAGCCGGCGGTGAGCCCGAGCATATCGTGCAACACCAGCACCTGGCCGTCGCAACCGGCGCCGGCCCCGATGCCGATGGTGGGAATCTGCAAGGCGGCCGTGATTCGCTCGGCAATTGGCGCGGCGATACACTCGAGCACCACGGCAAAGGCGCCCGCGTCTTGCGCCGCCCGGGCGTCGGCCAACAGCGCCCCTTCCTGCCGTTGCACTTTATATCCGCCCAGGACGTGAACGCTTTGCGGACGCAGCCCGCAATGGGCCATGACGGGAATTCCGGCGGTGACCAGCGCGGAAATGACCGCTGCTTGGTCCAGGCCTCCTTCGAGCTTGACGGCCTGACAGGTCGTTTCCTTCAGGATGCGCCCGGCCAATTCGACCGCTTTATGCGGCCCCAGGTGGTTGGTTGGAAACGGCATGTCGACGACCACCAGCGCCCGGGTGGCGGCGCGGCCGACCATTTCGGCGTGATAGATGATCTGCTCGAGCGTGACGGGCAGCGTGCTCTCGCGCCCTTGAACCACCATGGCCAGGCTGTCGCCCACCAGAATCACGTCGGCGCCGGCCTCGTCCACGAGCGCGGCCGTGGGGAAGTCGTACGCCGTCAGCATGGCGATTTTCTTGCCGGCGGCCTTGGCGGCGACGAGTTGCGGAACGGTCATTCGTGCGGTGCGTGCCATGCGGTTTCAATCGAAGTGCGCCGTCGCGGCGACTGTAAGTGTCAAACTACGGATCCGGCCGACGGCTCGCTTCCATGATAACCGCAAACGACCGCTGGCTGAGAGATTATCCCAGCGCCGGCGTTTTGACGAACACGTTCTTCACTTCCGTGTACAGCCGCATGGCTTCCATACCTAAATCGCGGCCGAAACCGCTCCGCTTGAAGCCGCCGAAGGGGGCCTCTTGGTACACGCTGCTGTTGGTGTTGACGCTGAGGACGCCGCTTTCCACCGCCCGGGCCAGCCGCAATGCCCGCTCGATGTCGCGCGTCCAAATGGAGCCAGACAGGCCGTACGGCGAGGCGTTGGCCAGCTCGATCGCCTCGCGCTCATCGCGGAACGGAAGCACGCAGGCCACCGGGCCGAAGATTTCTTCCTGACAGGTTCGTGCCGTATTGGCCAGTCCCGTGACGATGGTCGGTTCGAGATAGTACCCCGGCGCTTTGGGCCGCCCCCCGCCGCAAATCACTTGCCCTCCTTCTTCCTTGGCCAAAGCGATGTATCGTTCCACGGTCTCGCGTTGCCCGGAGGAAACCATGGGGCCGACCTGCGTTTGGTCGCTCAAAGGATCTCCCACGACGATCTCCCGAGTTGCCGCTACGAATTGTTCAACGCACGAATCGAAGACCGATTGCTCGACGAGCACGCGGCTGCGGGCGCAGCAGTCTTGGCCAGTGTTGGCAAACACGGCCATCGGCGCCGAGGCGGCCGCCGACTTCCGGTCGGCGTCGTCGAGCACGATGTTGGGGCTCTTGCCGCCCAGCTCCAGCGACACCCGTTTGATGT
>CAYWTU010000678.1:0-3032 GCA_964461275.1 uncultured Pirellulales bacterium
GCCCGGCAACATCTCGCGCAGCGTCAAGTTCTTCCGCGGCGGGCCGGCCACGCTGTCGTACCGCGTGACGGCGGGCGCCATGCCCAAGGACAACTGGATCTACGACGCCCAGCAGGCGGCGGGACGCATCGTCGGCGAAGCGTGCCATTTTATCGATCTGCTGCATTGGCTGGTGGGGGCGGAAATCGTCTCGGTCTTCGCGCAGCCGGTCGGACCGGTGGGGACGCTGGCGAGCCTCGAAGATGTCGTCGCCACCCTTTGTTTCGCCGCCGGCTCCTCCGCCTCGCTCATCTACACCGCCCTGGGCAACACCCGGTTGGGCAAGGAGCGGATCGAGATTTTCTGGGACGGCAACTCGCTCTTAATGGACGACTTTCGACAGCTATCGATGCAAGGTCGGCAAACAGTGAATGAAAAAAACAACACAGGCGATAAGGGACACGCCGCCGAGCTGGCCCACTTCGCTCAAGTGGTCCGTGGGCAAACAACCAGCCAGATCAACTACCTGGACGGCATCCGCGGCACGGTCGGCGCTTTGCGGATTTACGACAGCGCTGTGGCCGGCTCGCCGCTGCCGGTTTCGTTGTTGCCTGAGGATTACGCCCCCGAAGTTTAATCACACGGCGCGGCTCCGGGCCGTTGCCACCCTTTGACTGCGATGACCACCTGCGGCCAAACATTTCGCTGGTTGATCTGGTTCTGCTAGCCACATGAAAATCCTGTTCCTCCAAAAACGCGTCCTGTTCCCGGTCGACAACGGCTGGCGGGTTCGCACGCTCAACGTGGTGCGCTATCTGGCGCAGTGGCACGAGGTGACGTACGTCTGCAACGTCGTGCCGGGCGAGGAGCCCGAAGTTCAAAAGATGCGCGACCTGGGGCTGCGGATGGAGACGGTTCCTTGGCACGACACGCTCCGCGGCACGCCGATGTTCTACGTCAAGTTGGCGGCCAATTTGCTGTCGCGCTATCCGTACTACGCAGACAAGGACTACGACCCCCGGCTCAAGGCGCTGGCGCACCGGCTGCTCGAAGAGGAGTCGTATGATCTGGTGATCTGCGATTTTATCCACATGGCTCGCAACGCCTTGGAAATACACGGCGTGCCCAAGGTGTTGTTCGAACACAACGTCGAGACGCAGCTCTTGGAACGCTACGCGGAAGCACAGCCCCCGGGGCTCGCCCGTTGGACGTTGCGCCATCAGGCCCGCAAGATGCGGTGGTTCGAAGATTGGGCCGGCAAGCAATTCGACGCCGTCGTGGCCATCAGCGAAAACGACCTGGCGCTGTATCAAGCGTGGTTCGGTTGGAAACACGCCCAGGTGATCGACACTGCCGTGGACGTTGATTTTCTCACCCCCTCCGGCCGTGCGCCAACGCCGGGCCGCGTGGTGTTCATCGGCGGCCTGGATTGGCCGGCCAACCAGGAAGGGTGCAAGTGGTTCGTCCACGAAGTGTGGCCGAAAATTCGCGCCGAGAACGCGTCGGCCACGTGCCATCTGGTGGGACGCAATCCGCCGGCCTGGTTGTTGAAGCTGTCCGAGCATCCCGGCGTGTCCGTGTTTGGCAACGTGCCGGACGTGCGCCCGTATTTGGAAGATGCGGCGGTGATGATCGCGCCGCTACTGGTGGGCGGGGGCACGCGGCTAAAAATTGTCGAGGCGATGGCCGCGGCCAAGGCCATGGTCAGCACCTCGCTGGGGGCCGAAGGGCTGCCGGTGGAGAACGGCAAGCACCTGATCCTTGCGGACGACGCCGACTCGTTTGCTCGCCAGACGTTGGCGCTGTTGGCCGATCCGGCGCGCCAGCAGGCCCTGGGCTCCGCCGCTCGACAACATATGTGCGACAACTATTCCGCAGAGACGGTCGCCCGACAGTTCGAGCGCATTTGCCAGAGCGCCGTCAACGGCCGTGCGACAAGGCAGCAGCACACCGCCACGTGAATTCATCGCGGCTCTTGCTCCTGGAGTTCAACGAACTTTCGCCGGCGCTGCTGGTGCAGTTCATGAACGAAGGCCGGTTGCCCAATTTTTTCCGTTTGTATCGGGACGCCGAGGTTTTCACCACCGATGCTCACGACGAATACCCGCACCTGGAGCCGTGGATTCAATGGGTCACGGTGCATACCGGACTGACCCGGGCCGTGCATGGAGTTCAGCGTCTGGCCGACGGAGTCAACTTGCAAGCCAAGCGCCTCTGGGACCACGTCTCAGACGCCGGCCAGACCGTGTGGATCTGCGGCAGCATGAACGCCCAGTACCGACTGCCGATCAACGGCTGCGTGCTGCCCGACCCCTGGTCGGCACGGCTCGCGCCGCACCCCGCGGAGCTGGCGCCGTATTACGATTTCGTTCGCCACAACGTGCAGGAACATAGCAACCGCGACGCCAA
Organism: uncultured Pirellulales bacterium; assembly: GCA_964461275.1. Lineage (GTDB taxonomy): Bacteria > Planctomycetota > Planctomycetia > Pirellulales > CAYNRE01 > CAYWTU01. The sequence goes on from CAYWTU010000678.1 coordinate 2,389, forward strand.
ATTCGGCGCCGGGGCTTATCTGGCGTTTCTCCGGTTCATGGCCTCGCACGGGCTTTCCACGGCGACGGTTGCCGCGGCGGCGAAGCAGCTCGTGGGCCAACGGTTTGGCCGAGAGCCGCACTGGAAGAAGGCCACCGTGCTCGATCGACTGCAATGGGACGTGTTCGTCAGCTATTATCGCCGCCTGCGGCCGCATTTGGCCACCTTCTTCTCGAACAGCACGGCCCATCTGCAACATCAGTTCTGGCGCGACCTGACCCCCAAGGCGTTCTCTCTGGCGGTGTCGGGCCATGCCGCGGCGAAGTCGTTGCCGCCGCAATCTCGTCGGGGGGCTGGCGCCATTTTGTACGGCTACCAGCAGATGGACCGTCTGGTCGGTCAGGCGATGGCGTTGTGTGATGAGCACACGTCGCTGGTCCTTTGCTCGGCCCTTAGCCAACAAGCGTGCGCCGAATTCGACTCGGCCGGCGGCAAACTGACCTATCGGGCCCGCTCGTTCGATAAGCTCCTGGCGGCGCTGGGGGTGACGGCGCCTTGCCGCTGCGAGGCCACCATGGCCGAACAGTTTCGCCTGCAATTCGCCTCGGAAGCGGCGGCCTTGGCCGCAGCCGAGATCATCAAGTCGCCTCAATGGCAGGGACAGC
>CAYWTU010000679.1:0-3032 GCA_964461275.1 uncultured Pirellulales bacterium
CTTCTATGCGGTGCAAAAACCGGGCAGTAACGGCCATCTGCCACAACCGCTGGCTGGCATGCAGATACCCCAACACACGTGAGGCGTCGGTCCAACTCTGGGCGTAGATGTGCGGAATGTCGTAGCCATCCAAATACACCTGCACCGGCGCCGTCAGACCCGGCAGCTTCGCCTCCTCGGCGCGGGCCGCGCCGGCCACTAGGGCCAGACCTAACAGCGCGATGCGTGACGATGTTTCAATCAGGCCAGCAGTGCGGCGAACGATCATGGCGGGTGCTCCGGGCGGGAAAGATTCGGCGTAACACGGCCCCCATCATTCTCGACTCCGCGCTGGATTTCAACCGGTATAGGAGGATGGCCCAGCGTGGCTGGAAGCCACCGCTCCGGCAGGTAGCTGGAGACGCTACTTGAGACTGGCTAGAAAGGCCACCAGATCGCGAAGTTCGCGTTTGGTCAGGGCCTGGGTCACTTTGTCCGGCATGGCCGAAACCCCTCGGCTGCGCTCTTCGATATCGACCTTGGGAACGCGAACGGTCAATCCATCGGCGTTGATCAACTGCAACTCGACTTCGGTCTCGCTCTTGAGCACGCCGACGTGCGTCTGCCCGTCTTGCATGGCACACACGACTGACTCAAACCCTTTGGCGATTTGGGCGTTGGGGGCAACGAGCGATTCGAGGATCGCGCGGCGTTCCAGTCGCTTGCCTACGTCGGTCAGATTGGGCCCGACTTCACCGCCGCGGGAGATTATCTTGTGGCAGCGCAGGCAGGCCGCCTCGGTCTTGTCGAAAAAGATGTCGCGGCCACGAGCCTTGTCGCCGCCGAAGAGCGCTTCGCGAAACGGCGCGACAGTGTCGCTGGGGTCGCGACGGGCGTCGAACTGTGCAATCCGTTGGCGGATCGCATCGGTGGCGTGCGCCGCGGCCGCTTCGAGCAGTTCCAACTCCACTTCTGGCAGCGTCTCGCCCGCCAGGAGTTTATCGAGCCACGCCGCCGTCAACTCCTCGGCCGCCGGGCCGCGGCTGACGGCCAAGGCGGCCAGCGCCGCCTGTTGATCGTGCGCGTCCCCTCCGTCCAGCACCCGCGAAATGATCGGCGCCGAGAGTTCGGGCGATAGCTTGGCGAGCAAATTCAAACCCGCACCACGGACCGCGGGCTCTTTATCTTGCAAGGCCGCTTGAACGAGACCGTCGAGCCGTGCGGATCCGACGGCGCCGAGTGCCTCCAGCGCCGCCACGCGGACCGTTGGTAAACGCGTCGAATTCTCGGCCAGCGACTCCAGCGCTGGGGACGCACTGGCCAAATGCAGTTTCGCGGTGGCGTCGGCCGCTGCAATCTGCACAGCCTCGGGCGACTCGGCCCCCAGGCATTGGGCCATCAGGCGGGCTAGTGTCGGACCGGCGTCCAGTGCCGCACGCGGCGCCAGCGGTCGCCACGCGCCGACAACGCGATCGATGCTCGCTGGCGAGTGCCACTGGGCGAGCATCTCCAGCGCCTCGACACGCAGCCGCATTGGCGCGTCGGCCCGTCCGGCGAATGCGGCCATCGACTCCAGGTTCTGGCGGGCGCCGATCCGCAGGTTGGCGGCCAAAATGCGTCTCCATAGTGCGTCCTCCGGCCCGTTAGCCTCCACGGCCTCGCCGGGCGGCGGCGCTCGATCCACCAGAGCCGCCAGTTGCGGCAACGCCGTTTCCAAGGGCAAATCGTAAATGGCCCGCGCCGCTTCGAGTACGATCCGCGGTTGTGGGTCGCGCAGGAACCTCGCGATCTCGGCTGAGCCCAGCCGCCGCAGCGCCAACAACACTCCCATGCGCACCGCCGGCGACGGGTCGGCTGCGGCCGTGGAGAGGGCCTCGATTCCGGCGCAGCGCGACAATCCCAAGACCGCGGCATGACGCAGAAAAGGATCCTGGTCGTCATTGTCTCGCAACAAGCCCAACAGCGCCGGCACGGCGTTCTGCATCCCCAGCCGTCCCAGGGCCTCGGCGCCAAACAGCCGCACCCGGGCGTTGTCGTCCTTGAGCATCGCCGCGGCGGCGTCGACGGCCGCGACGCGACGGGCTTCACTGGCGACTTTGGCGGCTTGACAGCGCACCTCAGGATCCTTGTCGGCCAAGAGGTCGACCACCGGAGCGGTGGCCGCGGGGGTCTGACGGCCGATCTGGCCCAACGCCCAAATGGCATGCAGCCGTGGCAACGTGGCGGCACTCGTGTCGCCGGCCAGTTCCGCCAGTTGGCGGGCGGTCTGAGCCCCCTGAGCGGCCAGGGCGAATTGCGCTTCTTGTCGCACGCGTCGGTCGGCGTGGGCCAGGAGCCCCAGCAATTCCGAAACCGGCCTACCGGCCATGCCCTGGGCCAGCAGTTCTTTGACCTGAACGGAGCGCGGGTCGACGTTATTCGGCGTCACACGATAAATGCGCCCCTTGCCGGTCTTGTTCCACCCTTCGACCCAATCGAGAGCGTACAGCGAGCCATCGGGGCCGAACTCTGCGTCGGTGGCCAGCAGCGACTGCACGAACGGCTTGACGTCGACCACCTCGAACGACGCCCCGCGGGGCTTGAGCGAAAGCGCGCGGATGCCGCTGAGGCTGCTCACGCCGCGAAAGTCGCACAAAAAAAAGTGGCTCCGCCAGGCATCGGCCAGGCCCGTGCCCGGGTCGTAAGCCAGGCCCGAGGGACCATCGGCCAGGTTGGCCAGCGGCGGCACCATATAGGCCGCCTGGCCTTCGTGCTGCGGATGCCAAAGTTTCTCGGCGTTCCAAGGGCCACGGAGGACCGGCTTGGTGATGTATTGATAGTACATCCGCCAGCCGGCGTCGCTCCCTTCCAACACGTGCACCCAACGTGCCTTGTCGCCGCCGTCCGAATTGTTGTCACAAGTGAACAGATTGCCGTGGTCGTCGAAGGCCAATTCCTGCGGATTGCGCAGGCCGCGGTGGACAATCTCCAAATTCGAGCCGTCCGGATCGCAGCGCAGCACGGCGCCGGTGTCGGGCGCCGAGATGGTGCGACCGCCGGTTTCGACGTGCAGG
>CAYWTU010000680.1:0-3029 GCA_964461275.1 uncultured Pirellulales bacterium
TTCATCTGCTTGAACTGCGCAGCGCTGTCGGAGAGTTTGCTCGAAAGCGAGCTGTTCGGCCACGAAAAGGGCGCTTTCACCGGGGCCACCGAGCGGAAGGTCGGCAAATTTGAGGCGGCCGACGGTGGCACGATCATGCTCGACGAAATTGGCGAAATGAGCCCGCAGATTCAGGCCAAGTTTCTCCGTGTCTTAGAGGGCCACCCCTTTGAGCGTGTGGGAGGCAGCGAACAAATCAAGGTGGACGTTCGCGTGATTGCCGCCACCAACCGCGACCTGGAGCGCGAAGTGGCCGAAAACCGCTTCCGGCGCGACCTGTATTTCCGACTTAAGGTGGTGGAGATCGTGGCGCCCCCCTTGCGAAAGCGCCCTGAGGATATCCCCGACCTGGCCCACTACTTTCTCAAGAAATTCAACGCCGAAACGGGGAAGAAAATTCAGGGATTCACGCAGCGGGCCATGGATCAGATGGTCCGCTACCGTTGGCCCGGCAACATCCGCGAACTGAAAAATGTCGTCGAACGGGCGCTGGTGCTGTGCCAATCGGACCGCATCGACCTGGACGACCTGGTGCTCTCCAAGTTGCCTACCGCCGGTGACACCGGCGACTCGGGGGTGGCGATGGCTGCCGGCGGCGCGTTCGTGCCAACCAGTCTGGCGGAAATTGAACGCCGGCACATTCTCTATACGCTCGAAGGACTGGGCTGGAACAAGAGTCAGGCCGCCAGCGTCTTGGGCATCGAGCGCTCGACGCTGGACCGCAAATTGCGGCGATATGAGATCAGCGAGCCTCTGCCGCGGCGAGGTCGCTAGTTCGCTTGACGTTTGACAAATCGAATGCTTCCACACGCCGGAACGGCCCGTACGGCCATGCTTTGAAGTGCCGCTGAAGATCCTTCCGCCACGAGCCCCCCGCCCCTTCCCATGAATCTCGGCAATTGGCAGTTGGATTCGATCAGCGGTGGGCGGTTCAAACTGGACGGTGGGGCGATGTTCGGCGTCGTACCCAAACCATTGTGGGAAAAACTGCAGCCGGCCGACCAGCGCAACCGCATTCGCATGGCCACGAATTGCTTGCTCCTGCGCGACGGCGCGCACACCGTGCTCGTCGACACCGGCACGGGCAACAAGCACGACGAGCGGACTCGTGAACAAATAGCCGTCGAGCCGGGCGACTGCCTGGTGGACAACTTGGCGGCGGTGGGCGTTGCCGTGGACGACGTCGATACAGTAATTCTGACGCACCTGCACTTCGATCACGCGGGTGGTGCGACTCGCTTCGATGCAACTGGCAAGATCGCGCCCACGTTTCCCCGCGCCCGTTACGTCGTGCAGCGTGGCGAATATGGACTGGCGGCCAGCGGCGCGCGCGAACTGCGCGGCGTCTATCCGACGGAACATTTCCAGCCGCTGATCGAAGCCGGGCAGTTGGACCTGATCGATGGACCTGGGGAGATCGTGCCTGGCGTGCGGGCGATTCTAACGCCGGGTCACACGCAGTTTCACCAGTCGATCTTGATCGAGTCGGGCGGCCAGACGGCGTGCTACGTGGCCGACTTGTGCCCGATGGCGGCCCATGTGCGTTCGCATTGGTGTATGGCGTACGACACGGAAGTCTTGGAAACGCGTCGCCAAAAACCGCGGTTCTTGGGCCAGGCGGCCGACGCGGGATGGTTGGTGCTTTGGGACCACGACCCCGACATGGTGGCCTGTCGATTGACCCGCGACGCGAAGCGAGAATTCGCGGTGGTCGACCCGCAGGCTAGTTTGTAGTTGAACTTTCGGACACGCAAGGCAACCGCACCGGCAGCGAAACACAAACAGTCGTGTCCTCGCTTTGCCGATTCAAGCGGCCCCGATGGTCGAGCGCGACTAACGATGGTTGGACCACTTGCCACCTGCAATGGCTATGCGCCGTCTTCAAAGCTTGCTAAGAACGCCAGGTAGTCGTGGTACATCTGCTGCATGGTGGTCAGATGCAAGCCGAGTTTGGCGGGGTTGTAGGCGGTAAAATTCACCAGCCGCACCAGAAAGTTCCCCCGCTCGTCGACGTCGATCACGTTCAGGCAGGCGGCGTCCTGTTCTAGACGGCCAAAGCCTGGCACGCCCGTCCCCAACGCATGCGTCAGGATCGCCCGATTGACGCCGCCGTGCGCCACCACGAGCAGGTGCCGCCAGGCGTCGTCGGCGACCAGCTTCTCCAAGCGGCCAATCACTCGTGCCAGCAGCGAGCCAAACGTCTCGCCCCCCAGAAACTGATCGTCGGGGGCGACAGCCCCAGTAAACGCGCGAGTCAACGTGGCCTGCATTTGGTCGGGGGCAATTTCAATCAGCGAAGCCGGCTTGATTTCACCGAGGTCTTCGTGAGCCACAGCGGTCAGTGGGCGCCCACCAAGAACCAATTCCGCCGTCTGCTGCGTGCGCCGTAGGTGGCTGGTCACGACGAGATCGAAGGGCACCTCGGCCAGTGCCGCGGCGGCGGCCTGGGCCTGGCGGACTCCCTCCGGGCTGAGCAACACTTCGTCGTGGTGCCGGGGAACCTGGCCTGGCTCGAAGTAGCGGACGTCGCCGTGCCGCATCAGATAGATGCGGCGAAAGCGGGGTTCGACGGGAGCCAAGGATTCGCGTGTGTCGTCGGTCATTTCCAATTTCGCGCGGCCAACGCCGCCAGTGTCCGTCGCATCGAAGTCCGCATGAACACGCCTACTAATGGCTTCACAGCCGGCCAGGCCAGCGGGGTGGTGAGTTGAAACAGGTAGTGCCAATCAATCCGCGTACCGGTGGCGGTCGGCGAAAATGTCCAGCGCCCTTCGCCATGACGGGCCAGCCAATCCAGCGGCGGCGCGAAACCACTGACCCGGTAGGCGTGTTCGCGGGGCGGCGCCAATTCCAAATTTGTTCCCGAAGAAGGCTGCCATCGGCCATCTCCAGCCGTCGCACCCCCCCGACCGCCGGCGCGGCGCCGTTTTCCATCGTCACGCGGCGAATTCCCGGCACCAAACCAAAGCCGCGAAAGTATTCGGCGATGG
>CAYWTU010000681.1:0-3022 GCA_964461275.1 uncultured Pirellulales bacterium
CGTCCTGGCACCAAAAAATTGCCCGTGCCATCTCCCGCTTGGACATCCTGGCCGAGCGGCTAGGCGACGCCGCATGGCGAAATCCGAACGCGATTGCCAGGAGGGAAGAGGACTGGTGGTTGTCGCTGCACCGCGACGCCGGGGCCGACGCGCGGTTGGAGCGCCTCCCAGGCCAGCCGCCGCGGGTCCGTTTGACTCCGTCCCCAGCCACGGACTCCATAGGCGGGGTGGAGCTGCACCGATTCGTTTCCGTCACCGGCGGCCGGTTGTATCGCCTCGAGACGCGGCTGCGGGCCGATCGAACGCGCGACGTGTTGTTCGTGTTGAGCCAGGCCCATCCACCATGGAAAGGTTCGGAGCGTCCTAAGCTGGTCCAGGTGGGCCCCAATTGGACCAACGTGTCGCTCGAGTTTCAGGCGGAAGAGGACTATCCTGAGGCCAAGTTGGCCCTGCTCGTGGGCAAGAGCAGCGTCCCGATAGAAGTGACGGGGACGCGTTTGTGGCTCGACGATTGCGACGTGTTGGCCGAGGAGCCTGAGGTCGTTGTGCATCTGGCCACCGACCAGCAGCCGCCGCAGCGCGACTCGAGCGATTCGGCGCGCGCCCAGCGGCCATCGACGGACAATGGAGACCGGTAGCGCCGGTTCGGAACCGCAAGATCGCACATGTCTGCCGTCAAGCCGGAAATCCTCGCAGCGTTCTACGCTCACCGCAATTTGCCGCCGGGCAGTCTGCGAACGGCCTGCTATGCGCCGTTCGCTTCGCTGTATTTCAACACCAATGGCGACGTGCTGGCGTGTTGCCAGAACGCTCGCTTCCCCTTGGGCAACGTCGAGCGCGATTCGCTGGACAGCATCTGGCGCGGGGCCCGCGCGGCGGCCATTCGCAAGGCGCTGCGCAGCGACAACTTCGCCGCCGGCTGTCAGTTCTGCCAGTGGCAGCTCTCCCTGGGCAACTACGCCAACTCATTCATCCGGCAATTCGACCGCTATCCAGTCGATTCACCCCAACCCGAATGGCCGCAGTTGATGGAGTTCGCGGTCAGCAACACGTGCAACCTGGAATGCGTGATGTGTCTGGGGGCGTTGTCGTCGTCCATTCGCGCGAACCGCGAAAAGCTGCCGCCATTGCCCAAGGTCTACGGCGAGCAATTCTTTGCCGAGCTGCGCAGCTACTTGCCGCACTTGCGGTACAGCAAGTTCCTGGGGGGCGAGCCGTTTCTGGCGGCGGAATCGTTCCGAATTTGGGAATTGATGGAAGAGTTGGGGCTGAACACGCCTTGCCACGTAACCACCAACGGCACGCAATACAACGCCCGTGTGGAGCGGATTTTAGAGCGCCACCCGGTGGACCTGGCGGTTTCGCTCGACGCCATAACGCGGGAGACGTTTGAGGCGATTCGAATCAATGCCCGGCTCGACGCCGTGCTGGAAAACTTTCGGCGATTTCATCAATACGCCCGCGATCGTCGACTGACCATCACCATTCCGCACTGTCTGATGCGGCAAAACTGGCGCGAATTTGGTCGGCTCTTGTTGTTCGCGGACGCGCACGACTGTCCGGTGTACGTCAATCTGGTCCGCGAGCCGCCCGAATGCACGTTGTACACGTTGCCGCTGGAGGAATTGAAATCGATTGTCAAGGCACTGGAGAGGGAAGGCGCCCATCTGGCCGGCCAGTTGACGCTCAACCGCCGCGTCTGGGACGAGACACTGGCCGACCTTCAGCGACATATCGAACACAGCCATCATTCCGCCCGAGCGCCATTCGACACGCCGTACGCCTTGGTGGTGCACGTCCGCGTCGAGGATTTCCCCGCGCCCGAGAACCGGTTTGGCCATGGCGATGCACAGCGGGCGCTAGCCCAATGGGCGCCGGATGCCCAGTTGTACTCCTTGGCCGCCGACGCCGACGACCGCGTGACGACGCTCGGACCCGACACCGACGAATTCTTTGGCCTGCGACAAGACGAATGCGTGGGCCGCAGCTCGTCCGAATTGATCGAGCTTTTGGCCCGACGCCTGGGACCCGTGCGGCACACGATCGTCCACCGCTCGGCCCGATACATCGACCGAGTCTTGGAATTCGCCATGCCAGGCGGCGGCGTGCAACAGATACGAATGTTTTCCTGGCCGACATTCGGCGATTTTGGCACGCCGCTGGGCGCCGAAGCGCTGGCAGCGGCCAGCGAGGCGACCATCGCCGGCTTACCGAATATCTCCGAGGCGGCCGCCCGGGCCGAGGACTGGGCGCAGGGGCGCCCCGTGGCGACATGGCTCACCGACCTTCACGACAGCGTCTGCGACGTGCAGGGCAGGTTGGAACCCGCGATCTTGGACCTTCTCCAGGTGAAAGACCACTGGCCCGAGGATTTGTTGCAAGGCGTTCCGGGAATGCTTGAGGTCATCGAATACGAGCGTCGGCCAGGCTACGAAGACCGGCTTTACGAGTGGCGCCAACGGGGTGAAAGTCCCCGGACGCTGCGCGTACAACGCTGCGTTCGAAGGGACGAATATGGGCAGGTCGTTGGCTGGACTTGGGTGCTGGCCGCCGCGAAGTGCGATGCCCGTTCGGCGCAGCGCGCACAGGACCAGGCTCAACAGCAGTTGAATGACTGGGGGCAGGGCGCCGAGCCTTTTCGGCTGGAGTTCGATTCGCGCGGTCGATTCATCAAGGCGTCGGGCAGCGCATTGGACGATACCCAACGTCAGGAATGGACGGGCCTGACTCGCGGCGAGCTGCAATCTCGATGGACAAGGGACTGGGGCCAGCCGGTGATCGTCGATCTGCGTCGGACGGCCGATGTGGAAGACGTCACCACGCGATTCGAGACCTACCAGGGCCCGTTGTATCAGCGCATCATGGCAACGTCCAAGTTCGACGACGCGGGGCGCTACGCCGGCACGCTGTGCCAGGGCGCACTGCTGCGGATCGATCGGGCCGGCATCGTGCGCGCCGTCGAGCGAGTCCTCGATGACTGGCAGCGATGGGGCGCTTCGGCCGTGCGTTACGAACTGGTTGC
>CAYWTU010000682.1:0-3021 GCA_964461275.1 uncultured Pirellulales bacterium
GCGCAGCGAGAATCCGCTTGAGATCGATCTGTTGGCCGGCGACAAGGTGGTAGGGCACAAGGCCGACGTGGTGTTCGCCGTCGCGCCGCCGCAAGGCGACGTCGCTGCCCAGGTAGCCTGGAAAGCAATCGCGCCCGGCAAAGTGGCTACGCAGATCGTGGCCGACTCGCGACTGTACGTCGTGACGATCGATGGCGGCATTCACTGTTACACTTCCGACGGCAATGCCACACGACTGGCAGCCGACGCTCAGCCGGCTGCGGCTGCTGCCGACGCCTGGACCCAAAAGACCCGGCAGCTTTACGAGCAGGCCGGTAAGCCGACGGGGTACGCCCTGGTGTTGGGGGCGGGCAGCGGTCGGCTGGTGGAAGAGCTGGCGAAACAGACGCCGCTGCGGCAGGTGATCGTGGAAGCGAACCCCGCCACCGCCGCCGCCCTGCGCGCGCGGTTCCGGACAAACGGGATTCACGGAAGCCAAGTCACCGTTCTGAACGGCACTCTCGATTCACTCCGGCTCCCCTTGTACTTCGCCAACTTGATTACGGCCGAACAGGCGCCCGACCTCACCGGACCGGGGACCAAGCAACTCTTTGAATTGTTGCGCCCTTACGGAGGACAAGTTTGCTTAGAGTTGGACGATTCCGCGCACGCGCAACTGAGCGAAACGGTTCAGGCCGAGAAGCTAAGCGTGGCGGAAGTGCAGCGGCATGGCGAACTGTCGGTGTTGACCCGCGTGGGGGCCCTACCAGGCTCGGCCGAGTGGACGCATGAATACAGCGACGCGGCCAATACGCTGATGTCGCGCGACGAGCTGGTCAAAGCTCCGCTGGGCGTCTTGTGGTTCGGCGGACCGTCGGCCCAGGGCGAGTTGTATTTCGACCGGCACGATTGGGGCCCGAGCATGGCGGTCGTCGAGGGGCGGATCTTCTTCCAAGGGCCGGGCAAGTTCTCGGCCGTGGACGCCTACACAGGCCAAGTGCTTTGGCAGCAGGAAATCAAGTTGGGCAAAGGACTAGGACGAGCGGGCAATTTCGCGGTAGCGGGTTATCATCTGGTGGCCGCCCCCGACGCGCTGTACCTGGCCTATGAAGACACCTGTTTGGTGTTCGACCCCCAGACAGGCGAGCCGCGTGCGCCGCTGGCCTTGCCCGCCGCCGGCGACCGCTGGGGCCGAATGCGCATTTGGCAAGATGTGCTCTTGGTCGAAGTGTTCGGCAAGCATCCCAAGTACGGCGAGTTGCCACTGAAGCTGACGGCGCTCGATCGCCATACCGGTCGAGAACTGTGGACCTACAAGGCCGGCTTCGCGTTGCCGTTTTTCGCGGTGGGCGACGGCAAGGTCTACTGCTTCGACGGCATCTTGCAAGATCTTTACCGCGACACACGCCGCAAGGGGAACATCCCCAAGGCGGCAACCGAGCGGTTCGTCGTGGCGCTCGACCTGGCGGGAGGTAAGGAGCTGTGGCGCCAGCCGACCGAGATGATCGTTACCTGGCTGTCGTACTCGGCCGGCCAAGACGTGGTCATCGCCTCGAACAAAGCAGGCATGATGGCCCTCAACGGACAATCGGGCGCCATACTTTGGCAACGCCAGCAGGAGGGCATGGGCTTTGGGGGACACCCCGAAAGCGTCTGGGACAAGGTGATCGTCTACAAGGATCGGATCATCGACCAGCGCGGGCCGGGCCTGTCGTACTACTTGGAAACGGGCGAACCGCTGTCCAGCAAGCATCCGCTTACCGGCGAACAGGTCCGCTGGGAATTCACCAAAAGCGGACACCATTGCAACTATGCGATCGCCAGCGAACACCTGCTCACGTTCCGCGCCGCCGACGCCGGGTTCTTTGACATGATCGGCAACGGCACGTCACGGCTGAGCGGTTTTCGGTCGGGCTGTCGCAACAGCCTGTTGCCGGCCTGCGGCGTCTTGAACGCGCCAAACTTCGCCCACGGCTGCGTGTGCGGGTACTCGTTGTTCACGTCGCTGTCGTTTGTCCACGTGCCGGACGTAGAACTGTGGACCTACACCGCCTTGCCGAAGATCGAAGGCAGGGTGCGTCAGGTGGGTTTGAACTTGGGAGCGCCGGGCGATCGTCGCGACGACAACGGCACGTTGTGGCTCGATTTCCCCAGCATCGGCGGGGCCTCTCCCGACATGCCGGTTTCGATCGAGCCCGCCCAGCCCCGCTGGTTCCGCCATCATGCTCAACAGACGACCGGCGACGGACCGCGGTGGGTCGCCGCTTCGGGGGCGGAAGGCGTCCGCAAATTGACGGTTCGCGTAGCCCCGGAAAACACCGGCGCTCAGAAGTACACGGTGCGATTGCACTTTGCCGAGCCCGACCGCAAGGCGCCAGGCCAACGCGTGTTTGACGTGGCCCTGCAGGGACAGAAGGTCAAATCGGGGGTCGACGTGGCGGCCGCGGCCGGGGCGGCGCAGTGCGCCACGCAATTGGAGTTCCCAGGCATAGAAGTGGCCTCAGACCTGGTCTTGGAACTGACTCCGGTCGTAGGCGAACCGATCTTGTGCGGCGTGGAGCTGGTGGCCGACAAGCTGTAACGCCGGACGTCCGGACTAGAATCGATATTTACGTCAAGCAGTGCGCCTTGGCGCGCCGCAAGCGGTCGGCCCGAGCCGCCCAGAGCCGTCCTCGTCGAAGTTGCTGGCTACTTCGCGGCCGACGGCGGCGTTTGTGGCGCCGCGGCGATGCAGGTAAAATGATCGCTTCTTCGTTGGCGATCCCCGGTAGGGGCGACGCGTAGCTCTCTTCTGAATTTTGCTTGTGGTTCGCAGCAGTCAAGATCGCCTTGGTCCGTACCGGCTTCTGAATCTGGTCATGTCCGGCCAAACCAGCCAAGTCTGGGAGGCCATTCACGACGGCACGCAGCAGCGCGTGGCGATCAAGATGCTGCTGGGCGATTACCGCCGCGTCGTTGAGCACGTCGGCTACCTGAAGCACGAATTCGAGGTCGGCGTCAAGCTAAAGAATCCGAAAGTGATTCAGATCATGGAGCTGGGCA
>CAYWTU010000683.1:0-3019 GCA_964461275.1 uncultured Pirellulales bacterium
TCGTACACCTGCACAAAGCTGCCGACGCTGATCGGCGCCCGCTGCAACTTGAGCACGGCGCCGGCGTCGATCATCAAGTTGACGCCCCGTGGAACCTCCACGTTCTCGCCATCGGGCAGGATGGCCCCCTGATCGTCCAAACCAATCCGATAGGCAAAGTTGTCTGGCAGCGTGGCCAAATCGCCGTCCACCCCGCCGTTGCCCACCACGCGCACGATCTGGCCGGGCAGCGCCGTAGCCAGCGCATCGTCGAGGCTTGTAAACGGATTGGTCAGCGACCCCAGCGGCCCCGCGCCGGCGCCGGGAATCTTGTCGACCACCAGAGTGTTGGCCGGCGTGTTGGCCTGGAACCAGAAATTGAACGTTCCCCCCGGAGTGCCGTCGGCGTCGCCGTCGAACTCGGTGCCCGACGTGTCCTTCAGGCTGTTGGCGTGGGCCGGATCGAACTCCAGGCGTAGGTCGTACTTGCCTTGCGTGCGGCCGCCCAAGCCGCTGGCGCTCATATTCGGGTCGTAGTTTGTGTTTCCCGTGCTGCTTACGCCCAGGTAGTACGTGCCGGGAGCGAGGTCCATGGCAATGAACGAATCGGCGCCGAAGTAGTCGTCATTGCGGGAGACGATTTCGAACTTGCCCGACTGCGCGTTGATGGCATAGAGCGTGAGCACGCCGTCCAACAAGCTGGCGTTGTCCTGGCGCTCGGCCTTGATCTCGGCCGTCAGCCGCCCTTGTCCCGCCGAAACCGGAACCTCGAACTTGTACAAATCGACGTCGATGCTGTCGGGCCGGTGGAGGTGCAGCCCATGCACCAGGTCGTACGTGCCTGGGAATAATGGATCCTCGGCCAGGGGCCCGCCTCCTTGGATGGCGCCGGGAAGTTCGTAGGAATGTCCTAGGCCAAGATTGTGGCCGACCTCATGCATCGCCGTGGTGAACCAGCCGCCGCCGTATTCACTTTCACCCCAGTTGACGGCGGCGTTCATGATCGCCAGGCTGCCGCCCGCCACGCCCGCGGGGCCGACCTGAGGGACGCCGAGAGCCCGCACGTCGCCGGTGACGATGCCCATACTCGCCGCGCCATTGGCGTCCGACGCAACCTCCGCCACCTGAATCCCCAGGTAGTTGGCATAGATCGAAAATATCTCGCGGGTCCGCTGCTTCTGCGCTTCAGTGATCAAGTTGAAAAGCGGCAATCCAAAACGATCCGTGCCGTAAATCCGCGGGAAGTTGAACGTAACGGTGTCGACGCCCTCGGATGTATCTGCGCCGAAGATGTGGGTTTGCAGTGGAATGTCGCGGTGTCCCGGCTCGTCGTTGCCGCCCGGGAACGGCAGGTTGTAAGGCGTGCCCCCCAAGCGATTCGGGCTGATCTCGGCCGACACGATTTGGGCGCTGGCGCCCAAGGCGCCCAGGTCCTTGGACGTGCCGAACGTGTCGCCCGCGTCCTGCGCCTGCGGCAGCAAGACCGGCGCCGGCAGCGGCTGATCGTCGTTGCCGATCCGCAGCCGAAAGAAGCCGGCGCCGCTGCCCAGTTCATCCAGCGGCGCCCCGAACGTGAGCACCGCCTTGTCCGCGTCGGCGTCATAGTTCACCAGCGTCGGTTTGTACACGACGTCGTCGGCCGTGCTCAGCGTGCCGGCCGTATAGATCAATTGATAAAAGTCCTTGTTCTTGACTCCCAGATCGTTGGGTTGCAGGTTGTCGGCGTTGAAATAGACCTCGATCGTGTCGCGGGCCTGTTCGAGTCCACCTGCGCCCCGCGAGATCGGCTGCGGCACGACGGCCACCACCTGCGCCCCGGCGTCGACCTGAAAGTTCACTTGCGCCGGCGTCACCACCAGTGCGGCGCCGGTCGCGTCACGCAGCGCCCCCGCGCCGGCCGTAACGATGTTCAATCGATAGAAATCATCGATCGGCGTATTGCCGAACCGGAACACAACCTTGTTCGCCCGATCGCCGATACCCAAGAAACCGGCCGCCACCGCGACGTCGTTGCCGTCGCCGAACGTGCCGTCGCCGAACGTGCCGTCGCCACCGCTGCGCACGAGTTGAATGCCGCCCAGAGAATCGGGATCCACCACGACATCGGGCGCGAACTCAAAATCGATCTCGCGCGGCGCCATGTGAAGCTGCGCGTTGTTCGACAGCGGCGCGCCGTCGGGCAGCGTGATGCCCACTTGGCCGACGCCAATGGCCATGAGCGCGCGCTCCTCGAACTTTTCGAGATGCAACGCGCGCGGGCGGCGATGTTTTGGCCGCGGACGGCTGTCCGATGTCAGGCGGCTGGTTCGTTGCGAGCGCAACGAGGGCGTACGACCGCGCATGGAATCCATGAGAGGTGACCTCTTCTTCTTCGCTGTGGTTCCGTCTGTCCGCGCCGAAGCGGCAAGCGGCGCAAGGGGTTAGTTCTTGCGCGGTCGGTCGATATGCGGCGCGCACACCGACGACTCCGCCCTCTGTATTGGCGGGGTCCCGAAATGCCTCTGAACCGTTCGATTATCAATTACCGCTGCATTAAAATCAACGAAATCGTTAGATATGGAATGAGTTGCAACGATGGCTCGCCGCCAGCGGCGCTGCTTTTGGCGAACTGCGGCTGCACCGCAGCCCGGCCCCTCTCCCGCTAAGGAATGGGTCGCGGTGAGGGGAAAGCGGTATTAACGCCCGCGGTTCCGGGCCAGCACGCGCCGTCCGCGAGTCCTGTGGCGTGGTCTCGTCGCAAAGGAAAGCACACGCCCCGCAGGTCAGTCCTGCTGACCAATCCAGCCGTGAATTTCACGCCGCAATTTGGGCCAAGACGTACGGGCCCTTGGGAATGACGGCGATCTGGGCCGACGGGCCGTATTCGGCGAGCGAATCGGCCACCGCCTGTTCGACGGTCGACGCCGATTCCACGAACAGCCCCCGCAGCGTGGCCGCGCTCAATCCGTCGCTGACCACCTTCACTTTGGCTCGACGTCGAACCTTGGCCAGTTCTTCCAGCTGCCACTGGTCCATCACAAAATAATCCTTGCCCAGAATC